>NZ_JCACKS010000043.1:0-15707 GCF_059505505.1 Pelatocladus sp.
TTTTTTATTTTTCTTGGCTACCCCTGTTTATTGAGCCGATACATGATTTTTATTACAACTGAAGATGGTACGCATCGGGCAAACTCTTTGGAAGCGCCTATCCCAGACACTTGTACGACCCAAGCGTCTCGCTATTTTTGAAGCTTGCCTGATCGGTTTAGTCTCTGGATTGGCAGCAGTCTTGTTAGGGCAGGGTGTAGGATGGCTGGGTGGATGGCGACAGAGTGCATCTCATTTACTCCCGGCTTACTATGTACTACCAATCATTGGTTTGCTCGGAGGATTGCTCGCGGGTACTTTGGTAGAACGTATAGCTCCCGCCGCCGCCGGTAGTGGGATGTCAGAAGTCAAAGCTGTACTAGCACAAGTGCCAATGCCTCTCAACCTCCGCATTGCATTGGTAAAACTAGTTAGTGCAGCATTAGTTTTGGCAACTGGAATACCTTTAGGACGAGAAGGACCAACGGTGCAAATCGGAGCAGCCATAGCCAATCAGTTCAGTCGTTGGTTTTCCACCTCCCCCGATCATCGCCGTCAGTTGATTGCAGCTGGAGCTGGAGCGGGATTAGCAGCAGCTTTCAATGCTCCCATTGCTGGGGTGCTGTTTGTCGTCGAAGAACTCCTGCAAGATGTCTCTGGAATTACTTTAGGAACGGCAATTCTGGCTTCATTTATCGCTGCTGTTGTTTCCAGAATTTTGGGTACTCATAGTCTGGATTTGGATTTGCATTTAGTCACACCCAACACCAGTTTTTTTGCCCCAGAAATTCCCTTTTACTTATTTCTGGGAATTATAGCCGGGTTGGGAGGTGTTTTATTTAACCGAGGTGTCCTTGCTAGTCTCAATTTTTATGATCGTTTCTTAAAAATTAGCTTATCTTGGCGCATTGGACTGGCTGGACTTGTAACTGGTTTTGCACTTGTTGCTCTTCCCCCTGTTTTTCGGGACAACGCTGGATTACGAGAACTATTATTAGCAGGGAATGCAAGTTGGCCACTGGTAGCGCTGGCATTCTGTATTCAGTTTTTGCTGATTATCTTTACCTATGGTTCTGGTGCGCCTGCTGGCTTGTTGGTTCCCACTCTCGCGCTGGGAGCAGCCTTGGGCTATTTAGTGGGAGTTTGGGAATATCACTGGCTGGGATTGAGTTTAGCCACAACTTATGCACGGGTGGGAATGGGGGCATTTTTCTGTGGAGTTGCCAGAGTCCCGATCACGGCAGTCATCATTGTGTTTGAGATGACAACTGACTTTAATTTAGTGTTGCCTCTAATGATTGTCTCAGTGACTGCTTATCTGGTGGCAGAATTGTTTGAGGCGGGATCACTGTACGATAAATTGCTGGAATTTAAAGGCATTGATCTTTCTAAAGAAGCCACATCCCAAGGGCCTTGGCTGGAACTGACGGCTGCTGATGTGATGCAACGCCGTGTCGAAACTCTGTCTAGCCGAATGAGATTGGATGAGGTGTTGCAAGCGTTTTCGCAATCTTCCCACCGTGGCTTTCCGGTGTTAGAAGATGGAAAACTGGTAGGTATTTTAACACAGAAAGATGTAGCGAATTTCTCCCAAAGGGGCTTGAACCGTGATATCTACGGAGAACGCTTTGTAGCAGAAGTGATGACCCCAGAGCCAATCATTACTTATCCCAAAGATACTCTTGCCCATGTCTTGCATTTGCTCAATCACTACAACTTGAGCAGTTTACCAGTTGTGGAAGGACGACGTTTGGTAGGGATTATTACCCGTAGTGATATTATTCGCACAGAAGCTGCCTATCTCAACACTCAGGAAGACGTGGCAGGCCCAAAAGCAGAACCATCGCAGGTAATTTACCGTATCCGTGCGCCGGAAACTGGACAGGGAAGGTTACTTGTACCTTTGTGTAATCCCAAAACAGCAGAAAACCTATTGCAAATGGCTGTGGCAATTGCCCGCGATCGCCATTATGAAATTGAATGCTTGCATGTAATTGTTTTACCGCGTCACCAAGCTCTTACCGAAACTCATGTGAGTATGAGAGTAGGTCAACGCTTGCTGCGTCAAGCAATGCGATTAGGACAAGCCTGGGATGTACCCGTGCATACTCAAATTCGAGTTGCTCATGACTTATCGGAAGCAATTTTGCAAACTATCAAAGACCGTCATATTAATTTGGTGTTGATGGGTTGGAAAGGTAGCACAACCACACCAGGACGAGTTTTTAGTCGAGTTGTCGATACAATCATTCGGCAAGCTGCCTGTGAGGTAGTATTGGTCAAGCTCCAAGACCAAAGCAACTTTGATCGCTGGCTTGTACCAGTGGCAGGTGGCCCCAATTCTCAGCAGGCGATCGCACTACTGCCAGCTTTAACTTCACTAAGTAAAACACCAACTGTCAATTTATGCCAAGTATTTGAGCCAGATGAAACTAAACCAGACACCACATCTGTTAACAAAGCTGCTCATTTCCTTGAACAAAGACTTGATGGTATGGTAAAAATAGCTCCAATTCATGCTACTTCGATTGCAGATGCCATATTAAAATCTGCCAAACGCCACAATACTGATGTGATTATTTTGGGAGCTTCTCGTGAGGGATTGTTGCAGCAAGTAGTACACGGCAATATTCCTGCTACTATCTCGCGTAATAGCCAACAGACGGTAATTTTAGTGCGAGCAGCTTCTACTGTCTGAAAATTTGGCCAAACTCCGCACTCAGGTATAATCTGTAAATAAATATACTTAAGAAACAATTAAAAACTGATTTCAGATAGTACTTATGCTACCCACCCTTAAACTAATTTTTACTTTGATGGGCGAGCATTAGATTTAAGTGGCTCAAAAAATCATAGTCACTTTCATCACAAGGACATTATTTATGGGTTTGAAAGATTACGGTGTATTAAAATGTCATGCGATCGCTGGCAAAATGGAACTAGACGATGATTCTCCACACTATCAAGTACATGTCAACGATGGTAAGTTTGATTATCGTTTAGCAATTAATGTTAGATCAGTTCAGCAACCCTATGATTTGTTGTACTTAATTGACAGTAATTTTGAACACTACATCACCCAAAAGCTGAAAACATTAGACTTGGGGTTTAACAAAATTGAAGTTTCTCAAAGACAAGCTGGAGGAATTGCTCTAGATTATATCCGGGGCAATTTGCTTAAAGTCAATCAGATGAAAGCTTTACCTTATAGTGTTCCTGGAGAAAATAACGACCTCAATGAGTTTATTGACTCATACATTCAAAGGGCAATTGAAACAAAAGCTGAAATCTACGTCTTTGGCGAACCCTGGGGACCAGAAGATAAGGCTGATAAAATATTTGGTTTCAAACCAGGTAGAGGTGTTCATGACATACATATGAACCAAGGCAGCAGTGGTAAATTTCAAAAAGATAATGGAATTTATCAGGATGGAGGGTTATTGATTCACTATAAATCTGAGATTCAAGATTATTGGGTTGCAGCTTTTTTTGCATTCCAGTCTCAGTCCTTTCACACAGATGACAACACTGGTGATCCCATCGATAAAAATGTGGGAACTGAACCACAAATACCGAATACTCCAGTGGTGAAGCCACAGGTAAGAATCATTGCTGCTCTACTTAATCCTAGTGGAGAAGATGTTGGCAAAGAGTCAATCACTTTAATTAATCCTTCACCGGACAAAGTAGATTTAACAGGCTGGGCGATCGCCAACCAACTCAAACAAAAAGCTAGTTTAGACGGATTTACAATCGAACCTGGTGCAATTATCAGAGTATCTTTAAGTGGAAAAGATGTGCAGTTGTCCAACAAAGGTGGAACTCTATCTCTCCTCAATCAAGAAGGTATCAAAGTTGACGGTGTTTCCTACACTAAAAAAGATACTCAAGAAGAAGGGTGGACAACAGTATTTTAATGTTAAGGGTTGGTAGTTGGTAGTTGTTCCAAACAACAAACAACTAATTACTAAGTTGCAAAACCACCAACGTCATATCATCGGTGTTCTGTTTTTCAGCACCGATGAATTGTTGTACTCGCTCAAATAAGTAATCTAGTATTTCCTCTGGACCGTTGCAATACCTACAAGCAAGGCTGAATTCATTGACGAGATTTTCTTCATCAAAGCGATCGCCACTGGCTGCTGCCGCATCAGTCAATCCATCTGTATAGTAAATAATTGTATCTCCTGGCTCTAAGCGTGCTTGACCATCTTCGTATTGGCTGTTAGCATCTAAACCAATCAACATTCCCAGAGTATCTAAACGCGTCACTGCTTTGGTACTAGCGTGCCACCACATAGGAGGATTATGTGCGGCGTTGCTATAGGATAACATCTGGGTTTTCGGGTCATATTCTGAATAAAACAAGGTGACGAAGCGGTTAGAATTTTCTAAATCCGCATACATGACTCGATTTAAGTTTTGCAAAATCTGTGCTGGGGTGTTACTGTGCAGCACCTCACCCCGTAGCATTCCCCGCATCATAGTCATAATTAGACCTGCGGGGACTCCTTTTCCCATCACATCACCGATCACTAAAGCCCAACGAATAGATTCCACAGTTTCTTTGGCATTGGGTGGTAAAATTAAGTTGTGATTCGTAGGAACAAAGTCGTAGTAATCCCCACCGACACGATTGGCTGGTTTACAACGCGCCGCTAGAGTCACTCCTGGAATACTGGGACATTGACGTGGTAAGAGTCGCCGTTGAATTTCAGCACCAATTTCTAATTCTTGATCTAGGCGTTCTTTTTTTCTTAGTTCTACAGCCAGTTCATCGTTTTCAATAGCGACGGCGGTTTGATCTGCCACTAGCCTAACTAATTTTTGTCTTGTTTCTGTCCATCCATACTCAGGATCGCGACTCAAAACATATAGCCATCCCCTTTCTACATGCTTGACTAGAATTGCCGTGCCAAAAATTTGGACATCAGGTCCCAGATGATAATGCATCTGGGCATCTAAAATACTGGTTGTAGTTGCTAATCCAGATGCATGTTGTTGATGCGTAATTTGACTACTTACCGTCTCTAATGCCTTACGAATATTTTTTCTTTGATGGCTGTCCTGCCAGTGTAGCTGTTCTAGCCTTACTTGACCATTTGGTTTATAGAGAAACAGGGCGCTACCGTCTGCATCTGTTACTCTTGTCGCCATTAGCGGGATTAACTCCAAAAACTGGTTTAAGTTGTTGAAGCTTCTTAGAGCAAATCCTAGAGAACTGAGTAAGTCCTGGATTTTGTTCTGCTCTCGGTGCAGCCTTGCCACGAGTTCTTTGAGCGCCACAACTGGAGTAACATCTGTTGCGGCACTAGTATTACTGTCGGTAGGTTCAGAGGGCAGTTTAGGCACAGGCACAGGTATTATTTAACTTCAGTAAGCAATTTGAGATTACTAAATAAATGAGCTAGCCTCAGAATCACTAAACCATATTTAGATAAGATTCGTCAGTTTAGCAAGAGTAGAAAGACGTAAGTGAGAGTTTTATAAGTATTTCATTTTTTATTGGATTTTTTCATCAAGGTAAGTGTTTCAAGGGATATTTTTTAGTTTAAAACCGATCCTTTATTAGCAGCAATTTTTACTAAGTATTTAGAAGGTAATAAATTATTCCATAACTTTATGAATAATTCATATACCCTAAGATAGAAAAACTAATTGGGACATACACATAAATTTTTAGATGTCATAATTAGCACTGAGTGGTAGAATTCATGTTGAACTTATACAAGTTAATATGTTCTCCAAGTTTTGCCACACACGATATACAAGTGATTAAGGAAGACTCACGAAAAATCATAACTCAATATTTTTCTTTACCACATTAAAAATGATGTTTATATACAGCTATTGCATTGCTATTTTTTGAAGATACCTCCAGAGAATATTTGATGAAAGTCAAAGAGCAGTCGTTAGGAAAGCAATAAAACAGCTTTTTACATCAACTTAGATTCAGTTAACTATTGTGCAATAAAATTTAACAACCGTACAAAGGGTTGTTCAAGGTCAAGTATTAAGTTGCAATTCTAGCAGAGGTTTTACACCCGTTATCAAAAACTTGTCGTTTTGAGTTAGGATTTTTTAGATTTATATCGACTAACTGAAGTGTATTGAAATGAACTACCCAGACCTACTACGCTCGTGGTCTGGGTTTCTGAAACCAGACCAGTAGATTTGGATTTTTGACGCTTCTTTGCCCCTAGTTGCCGCATACTTCCCGCAGTTTTACGAGTGTTTACGGTCTCTAATCAAACCCCCTTGCTGCAAAGGTTGCCCAGTTTTGCATACTGAAGAGTGAAACCCTTTATATTTTTATTTGACCTGACTACTAGTACAGCGATCGCGGAAATAAACATGCCATTTAAAATGACGCAAAAGCCCGGAATACAATTCTTTTGAATGCGTGACTTCCAAGGAAGCGTTACTAGCCACTCAAAAGTGCTTCTACAAACTCATAGCTAGAAAAAGGACGTAAATCTTCAATACCTTCACCAGCACCGATAAAGCGAATTGGTAAACCCAGTTGTTGCACAACAGCCAAAGCCACACCTCCTTTAGCGGTGCTATCCAGTTTTGTCAAGACTACACCAGTGAGTTCTGCTGCTTCTGAGAATACTTCAGCTTGACGTAATCCGTTCTGACCTAAAGTTGCATCTAATACGAGTAAAGATTCTATTTTGGCATTAGGTGCTTTTTTCTTGATAATCCGACGGATTTTGCTGAGTTCCTCCATTAAGTTCTTTTTATTTTGCAGTCTACCTGCGGTGTCTACCAAAAGTAATTCAGTTTGTCGTGCTGTTGCTGCATCGATCGCATCAAACACAACAGCAGCCGGATCGGTATTCTTGCCAGGATTGGCAATTACTTCTACACCACTGCGATCGCCCCAAACTTTCACTTGTTGCACAGCAGCAGCACGAAAAGTATCAGCAGCCCCAATCAAGCATTGATAGCCAGATTTTTGAGCCAAGTGAGCAATTTTACCGATAGTTGTAGTTTTACCAGCTCCATTGACCCCTGTAATCAACCAAATATTAAAAGAATCTTTTTCTGGGGCGAACAACGACTTTTGAGATTTTTGAATTGGTCGATCTAGCATATCTCGGAGGATTTGTTTAAGGTAGGCGATCGCCTCTTCTGGTGGTAAAGCTTCTTCGCGCAGTTTGTCCTGCAAGGCAGTGATGATGTAATCTGTGGCTTCTACACCCACATCTGCCTGCAACAATAATGCCTCAATTTCTGCAACCCCGGCTTGGTTAAGTGGCCCTTGACCAACAATGGATTTGAGTTGGTTAACAATATTACGACGGGTTTTATCTAAACCCTGCCTTAACCTTTTTAGCCAGGTAATTTCTTCAATCGAAACGTCTTCCGCGCGTCTCCCCTGTGCGGCGAGTACTTCTGTTGACCATAAAAAGCCTTCATCAAACTCTATTTCGGGTATCGCTTCGGCTATGTCTGAAGTCCCACTAGCAGATGCGGCTGCTTGTATTTTTTCCGGTTCTGTGACTTCGATTGCAGTTGCGATTAAACGTTCCTGCTTCGCTTGTCTTTCTGCTGCTGCCTTTGCTAGTAAGGATAGATTAGCAGGTTCTTGTAGTGGTTTTACTGCTTCAGTTGATGTATTTTTTGAGTTTTCTTCTAACGTGGTAACTGGCGTTGGGGGAGTAGCTTCTTCAGGTGCTGGGGTTGTTAGTTCGCTAACTTCAGCTACAGTTTCGACATTTTCTTCAGGTGCTGGGGTTGTTAGTTCGCTAACTTCAGCTACAGTTTCGACACTTTCTTCAGGTGCTGGGGTTTCTGATGTTGGTGTTTCTGGTGTAGTTTCAGTTGTTTCCTCTGTAGAGGAAGTTTCTACTGACTGAGATTGTTGCTTTTGCTGGATATTTTGATAAGCAGCCTTAGCAAATGCAAGTAAATCTGTCGCTACAGGCTGTTCTGCTTCTGTTGTAGGTGCTGTGGCTGATTCTGTAGGAGATGGTGTTGAGACAGCAGGAGGAGTTTCTACCTCTTTTTCTGGGGATGAAGTATCAGAAGAATCGTTATGTTGACGACGGAACCAATTAAAAGCCATGTTTATTTAGTAGTTCGTGGTTGGTGGTTGATTGGTTGTTAATGGTTAGTGGTTATTGGTTAGTTTTCTCCCTTGTCTTCCTTCCCTTGTCCTCCTTATCCCCCATGTCTTGGGGAGCATCTCAATTTTTTTAAAAAACAAGAGCGAATATAATTCGCGGTTACACAATCTAAGTCCGCCTACGCGGACTAATTGTAACCTGCCTAGGCAGGCTTTGTTTGTGTAGCCCCAGACTTCCAATTTGCCGGGATTTTAAACATTTGAGATGCTCCCAAACTATGTCTTTCTTGTTTCCCGTGTCTTCATCTTCCCACCTCCCGATCCCCACTATTTCTAGACAGGCTGTTTTTGCTGTTGCGTGACTCGACGGAGAACTCCGTTAATAAACCGATGACCTTCATCTCCACTGTAGCGTTTCGCTAGTTCTACAGCTTCATCGATCGCGACACTATTAGGAACTCCCAGATACATGATTTCTGCTACAGCAATTCGCAAAATATCACGGTCAATTTGGGCTAGACGAGTCACTTGCCAATCTACTAAGGCTAGGCTGATTTGCTGGTCTATATTTTGACGTTCTTCATCGATTGTTCTGACTATTTCAATTGCGTATCTACCAACTTCTTTGTCTTGGTTTGCTAACTGAATTAATTCTGGAAACTCAACAGATGCACTCAACTGGTTAATAGCTGTTTGAGTAGAGGTGATCGCCTCTTTCAGCATTGTTCTGGCAATATTGAGGTCACTCGTGCGAGTTTCACTACTGAGGATGCGATCGTTACTGCGTTGGAGTTCGCCAATAGCATTATCTAGAGTATCTTGCACTTCTGAACGCAAGGTACGTACTGCTGCTAACACCAATTTGGGTAGTTGGTCTTCAGTTAATTTTTTGGGATTGGCTGGAAGCTGAGAAAGGCTCAGAAGTGCCAATTCGCGAGCAATTTGACGGGGTTTTCTGGTTTGCATATTTAAGTTAAATAAAAATGTATGAGGAGTATTCTGTAAGGTAAAGATCAACGGAGTTAACAGTATATCAGTAGCGGTTACTCATTAATTTACATTCACAAGTTTAAGTGTCTTCGAGAGGAAAAACCTGCCGTTTTGCTTCTAGAGGTGATGCTTCTAATTTACGGTCTTTGGTAATAATCACAGGAGGTAGGGGAGTGTTAGGGGCGACAATACCACCAGAAACAATGATTTTAAAGGCGTCTTCTATCGACATTGACAGGTTGACTACCTCATCTTCAGGAACCACAACATACCATCCAGTTGTAGGATTAGGTGTTGTGGGAATAAAAATACTGAGCATAGGACGAGACATACTAGCTTGGATATCGCTGCTGACCATGCCAGTAACGAAAGCGATCGCCCAAATTCCCTGACGTGGATACTCTACCAATATTACACGGCGAAATTTGCCATTTGTATCTTTGAGTATTGTCTCCAAAAGTTGCTTGAGGGTTTTATATACTTGTCCAGCTAAGGGGATCGCTTGTAAAACTCGCTCACCAAAATCTAGTAACCACCGCCCCACGATGTTTCTAGCCATCAAGCCAATCAGGAGAATACTTAGTAGTGGCACCATTAATCCCACTAATAAATTTAGTACACTCACTAAGATGGGGTGCATTCCATCAAAGGGATTTAATTGGTTGGGAATACGGGTGAGAAAGTTAATTACCCAACTAGCAATAGTAATCGTCAGCCAAATGGTAGTTGCTAGAGGAATCACTACCAACAAACCAGCAATCAGGTCATTTTTTAAGCCCTGCTTCCAGCGATCGATTACCAAACCGTGATTCTCCTTTTTTAAGCTTGTGGAATTTCTGTTATCAATATTCATAACAGCAGTTTGATCAAATAGCTAAGATAGACCTCAGCCAAAAAGGATGAAGGATAAAGAGTGTAGATGCTCTTTAAATTAACTTACCCTGGTTGATTGGTTTGCAGTTCCTCATAGCCACGCACAGTATGTAGATATCTACCAACTGTGATGTCTATCAGTTGGATAGTCTCAACAGAGCATTACTTTATTTTTTAAAACTTGTAAACGATTGTTGCAAGTTTTAAGGTTATCTCTAATACTACCGCGCTCAATCCCAAGCTGCTCACTATTCTATAAAGTAGTCTACAAAGTATTTAATAAAGAGTTTTAATAATTGATTTTTTGAGCCAGTTCATCTCATAGTCGCACTGCTAATTGTTCTCAAAAATTTATCTATAAAATATTAATTAGTATAACTTATAATAACTTAACACAATGAGTAAGGGCGAAGCATTTGTACGAAGATATTTAGTTTTAGATAAAGATACTTATACAAATGCTTCGCCTCTATCCACCAAACACCAACTACCAACTAAATGGGTGTTATGATTTTGTTCTCAGGAGATTGAGTGTCTGGACTCGGTTTAGGCATGTGCTTTATTTCCCAAATTTTGAGTAAAATTAAATACTCATAAAAAGTTTGCAAGAAACACCATGCCAACCCAGCGAGTCCATCCAAGCAACCACCTAAGAGAAAATACATATATATAAAACGTAGCAAAGGTCTTGCGGGTAGACGTAAAGATAAATCTTTGAGGGCGCGACGGCGTTCAACTTCTGAATGACCAAAAAATAAATCCCACCACCGAATTTCTCCATTTTCTATTTGATACAGCGTTTCTTTGGCTTCATCAGTGGAATAACGGTTGTGCTTTTCAATCCAACGACTCAAGCCTTTGCTGCAAGTATAATGAGGATAGGTTTCCTTTAAAAAGCTTGTGGCTCCGTCACAAACTTCTCTTTCCGTATGTCCGTAATCTGTAAACCAAACTTTACCGTGACGAAAAAGCCGTAGTTGGTAACGAGGATACTGGGTACTGCGACGAATCCAGGTATTCATGAATATGACGCGTTCGGCAGCATAGTAGCCAATATTACTTGAATTTTTAAGTGCTTGATTACATTCAGCAAATAGTTCTGGTGTCATGCGCTCGTCAGCTTCTAGAATATACACCCATTCGTGTTTTGGAGATATATTTTCTAGCATCCAAGTACGTTGACGACCGTGGCTTTCAAAAGCATGTTGCACAATACTAACAGGATAACGACTGGCGATTTCCACAGTGCGATCGCTACTGCATGAGTCCACAACAATAATGTCATCTGATAGCATTGCTGACTCAATGCAAGCCGCAATATCTAGTTCTTCGTTATGAGTCAATATATAGATTGAGAACATTTGTCATTGGTCATTGGTTACTATTTATTCTCCTCGTACTCCCACCTCTCCACACCCTGTTCCTCAATTTTGAATTGTTTACTCTCCAGCATCTAAACTAGCGTGCAGTTGCTTTACGTACACCATTACCTTGTGCTGAACCCATACCTCTTAAACCTGTCCAGCCGATAATAATGTATCCGATAGACAGCAATAAGCTGCTCATACCAATTCGCATTCCAGACTTCCAAGCTCTTTCCTTGGCTTGTTTTTCAGCATCTTCCTTACTCTGACGAATTTGGTTGAGTCGTTGAGTAGCAACTTGCTGCGGATCACTTTGTTGGGCGATAAATTTATCAAGCTCTTGAGGATTTTGTTTGGCTTTTTTGAGTACCTCTTTTATAGTTGGAGGAACGTTAGGACTCTCAAGCGCTTGTTTGTACTTCTGCTCATCTTTGAGTATTTCGGTTAATTGAGCTTTAACTTGAGTTTTTTGCTTGTCTAACTCAGTTTTGACTTGTTCGTTATTTAACTGAGCTTGTACCTGCGATAGTTGATTTTGCAGTTGATTCTCTGCTTGATCTGCTTGTTTATTAATTTGATCTACCTGTTGCACGCTAGCTTGGCGTACATTATTGAGGTGCAAAGGAAAAATCAGCAAGAACATCAAGCCCAAGAGACTGGCTAGCACCAATGCTGGAAATCTCAAGTCTATACCAGACGGGCGACCATCTTCAGTAGTGTCAGCCCAATATCCAGCAAACAGCATTGCGAATCCGATTAAAGGTACAATTCCTCGATCAACCAATGCTGTTGCTAAATCAATTTGCCAAAGACGATTTGTAGGTTGGAAAGGAAACAACAGAATTACAAAATCAAGCACAAAAGATAAAATTAATATTATCCCAACCACCTTAAGTGTACGAGCAGCAGTGACAGCAGCAAAATTGTTATTCATAATTCATCTTGAATCAATAAAGAATGAGTGACTATTTTATGTCAAGTTACCTAAATATTGTTCCCTATACCTGAGCAACTATTGAAAACCTGGAGTATTTTTGAGATTGAAAACTATTTTTTCCCAAATAGGCAGATCCTCTGGACGGTCAACATCAGCTAAAGTAGCTAAGTAAGCTATTGATAAATTAAGTTGATGGCAAATAGCCACAGTTTGTTGCAAGACATGGGAAGTTCCCCAGTTGATATCAAAAAATAATTCTGGAAAAAGACGCTGTAAACCGATTAAATAATAACCACCATCCACTGCTGGGCCAAGTACTATGTCGCAATGCTGGAGATTTGTAAAAGCTTGGGCAAGAGTCTGGATATTGACATCAGGGCAATCAGTGCCGATAATTATCGCTTGGTGCGCGCCTGCACTAAAAGCATATTCGAGCGATCGCTCCATTCGTTTTCCTAAATCTCCTTCACCTTGAGATTGATAAATCAAATCAATCCCCAGCCAGCTTTGCATTAATTCCAAATTTCCACCAGTAAAGCGTACTTCTATAGAAATGGCGATCGCTTTTTGCAATTCTCGAACTTTCCATAGGGTATATTCAGTCATTTGGCGCTGAAGATGTGCAGCACCTTGAATCCCCAAAGCGGGTATCAACCGAGTTTTTGTCAAACCTGGTTCTGGGTAGCGAGTGAAAATAATTAAGTGCTGCTTGGCAATTTTAGGTGATTTCAACACGCCATATATTTTTGAATTCAATCAAGAATATCTTAATAGCAATATTTACCGTTTCCATCTGCTTGCGGATGTTCTTTGGCTATTCGTATAACTCCTAAAATTGTCGAAACAATCACACAACGCTTTGCTTTACCGCCATATTTACTAGATAATGTGATTCGTCCTAGTGGTGGCTTATTAACATTTCCCTCATAGTCGAACTGAATTCGCCGAACACCATTTGCTTGTTGTAAAGTTGTTTCCCCATCTAAACGCACATTTGCATTTAGCTTATTCCATATGGCGTTATTTACATTGATATCAGCACGATGAGTTGCCCACTGAACAATACCATTTTGTTCATTCAAGCTGAATTGCCAAGTCAATTTTTCTCTTTTCGCTTCCCTTTGAGCTTCGCGCATAGCTTGGTAAACTTCACTTCGAGCAGCATTGAGACGTTGAACATCAACAAAAGCTAGCCAATTAGGTACTGCGATCGCAGCCAATATACCAATGATTAAAATTATTACTGTATTTTCCAGTAGCGTAAAGCCACTACTAGAATGATTTTTAAGAGATTTATTATGCATTAATTTAGACATAGAAAAACGCACCGACAATATCTATTTTTAATTTTATTTTCTAGGAGTTTTTCAAATGTCCGGGTTATTTATGTATATATTTAGGACTTACGCAAAAAACCTCTCAAACTCTCATTCCTCTGTGTACTCTGTGTCTAGTGCGGTTTGTTTTCTGTTACCCGTGCGTAAGTCCTGATATTTTCTAATTATTAGTCTTCATATGTGCTAATAATGTTGTGGATAAATCGCAAGGTAATATCACAATTAAGGCTATTTTAAATGAAAGTTTTACTATTAAATTAGTACTCTTCAATCTCGAAGCATCGTAAAATATATATTTCGATAAGAATCTAGCTGCTGCTAACCCTTTTTGTCTAGTAAAAGGTTGTTGTAGAGCTTTACATGTAAGATATTTATAGAGATTTGTCAGACTCTTCTTTTTAAGACGATTTAGGTCTTGTATATTTTTACTACAAGCCTTCTCAAGCACTTGTAAACTTGCTTTTTCTTGTCTTGCAAGATTTGTGGATAAAGAATTTGCACTCATTCTGTATAATATTTGTACACGTGGCACAGCGAAAAAATCAAAGTTTTGGGCTAATCTAAGCCACATGTCCCAATCTTGTGCAGCAGTTAACTCTTCGTCAAATCCCCCTAATTGAACTAATGCTTCTCTACGAATTAATGGATTAGAGCCATTCTCTAAAAAATTACTGATTATTAGCTGTTCATAAACATTTCCGTTAGCGGTAATATGTGTACCTGAAAGTAGGAATTTTCCTTGTTCATCTATATAATCAGTCCAACTATAAGCCACTGCTGCTTGGGGATTTGCTTTTAAAGCATGAAGCTGACTTTCAAGTTTATCAGGTGTCCAAATATCATCTGCATCTAAAAAACTCACAAATTCCCCAGTTGATCGCTCAAGTCCACGATTACGACTAACGTTACCACCAACATTTTCAAATAAAAATACTTTAATTCTTGAGTCTTTAAATTGTGAGATTACTTTTAATGTTGAGTCCATGTAACCATCGTTAATAATAATTAATTCCAGATCAATAAAAGATTGCTCTAAAACAGATTCTATTGTTTTTTTTATTGTTTTTTCACTATTATAAGTAGGGATAACGACAGAAATAAGTGGCATTTTGGTTTGATTTATACTTAAATATACACTCAACTATTCAACAATTGATTTTTGTAAACCTAACATTAAAGAATAAAAAGGGCTAATCATACTACTAAAATAAAATTCCATCTCAGCAAGTGCAACTACATCGTTATTAAATTTAGTTCTGAACTTAATAATATGTTTGATCAAACGACGTAAGTTACTCAGAAAAATTTTCATCAAAATAATAGGTTTCTGCCAAGTTTTGGTATTAATGAGACGTAACTGACAAATAGAGAAACCACAACCACGAGCTAGAGTAATTAGAGAATCTTTTTCTAATCGCCAAGATGGAATTTGATGCTCAGTGTGCATCGCTGGATTATACCAAATTTGCCAACCGGCTTTATGGAAATATAACAGCAATTCAAAATCATCTCCTGCTACTTTTAATTTACCTAATCTTCCTTTAAATATTAATTTATTAGGAATACTTTCATCCCATGCTTGTTTACGAAATACAAGTGCTGCACCAGGAGGAAGACTTAAGTTAGCTGGATCATATAAATGTGCTTCACTTCCGCGTTCTCTAATTGCTAATAAACCTTGAATTCGTTCGATATTTTCTGGTGGTTTTAATTCAAATTTGCCATGAATTTGACCACCAAATGCTCCAGCTTGAGGGTGTTCTTTTGCAAAGATAACAGCTTCTTTCACCCAATTAAGAGCAGGTAAATTATCATCATCTAAAAATGCGATTAATTGGCCTTTAGCTTCTCGCACTGCTCGTAGTCGTGCAAATGTAATTCCTTGCTGTAGTTCGAGAAAATAGTTGAGAGAACAGTTAGCATCCCAATCAGCTTGATAATTATGAATAACAAATGCTGTATCGTCGTTACTGTTATTATCAATGATCAGAATTTCCCATAGAAGATTTTCTAATTCTACTTGCGATCGCAATCTTTCTAAAATAGCTGGTAGGTATTTTGCTCGGTTATATGTAGGGATTGCTAAGGTAAATTCAACGTATCCGTTCAGGGGACAAAAAGTGTTACGGAGGAAATGAGGGTACACATAGATG
>NZ_JCACKS010000044.1:0-15599 GCF_059505505.1 Pelatocladus sp.
TTTTTACTGAATTCGGCTTTTTATTATACCCAATTTAAATGCTGAACAGCTTATTGTTACCCAATAAAAATTTAGCATCAACGACGATGCTCAATAGTAATGCGATCACTCCCGTAAATAATAGTACAAATAACATTCCTAACCAATATACAAACCTCTCTACACCCAGCCTCCAATCACCTACATCTGCGGTAACATCTGTTACCCCTACAACATCCTCTAATGTGACACCATATTACAATCAAACTCAAAGTGTTGTTAATTTCAGTAACTCTAGTAATGTTTTGAGTTTGCAGCAGCCCACTCAAGTATCACAATCTAACTCCTCATCTTCTCAATCTCTTGGACTATATATAGGCGATCGCCAGATTAATGGTATTTCTTATCCTAGATAGCATTAGCCTGGCTCAATAATCTTTGAAAGCTTACCTTTTTCTGTAAAAACGGTATTGTTTCTCCAATTAAAGGCAGACCAAAACTATCAGGAGGTAAAGGCAGAGAACTGGGAATATTAAAACAAATCTAAATCTGTCACCGCACCAAGACTGCTAGAAGATACCAACTTGGCATATTTGGCTAGCACACCCTGAGTATAACGGGGTGGACGAGGTTGCCAATTTTTACGACGACGAGCTAATTCTTCATCAGATAGATGCAGTTGTAACGAACGGGCATGAGCATCAATAGTGATGGTATCGCCTTCTTCTACTAATGCGATCGCACCGCCGACAGCTGCTTCTGGTGCAACATGTCCGACAACCATCCCATAAGTACCACCGGAGAATCTGCCATCGGTGATTAATCCCACGGAATCGCCTAAACCAGCCCCGATAATTGCTGAGGTGGGAGCAAGCATTTCTCGCATTCCGGGGCCGCCTTTGGGGCCTTCGTAACGAATCACAATCACATCACCAGCATTGATTTTTTTGGCAAGAATAGCATCTAAGCAAGATTCTTCAGATTCAAAAACTCGTGCTGATCCAGTAATTTTCGGGACTTTGACACCAGTAATTTTTGCGACTGCCCCTTCTGTGGCTAGATTACCTTTAAGGACAGACAAGTGTCCTTGAATATACATCGGTTTATTCCAAGGACGAATCACATCTTGGTTTGACAAAGGTTCGTTTGGTACTTCTGCTAATACTTCTGCAATGGTTTGACCTGTGATCGTTAAGCAATCGCCATGTAGCAAATCATGCATAAGTAACATTTTCATGACCTGGGGAATACCACCAGCTTTGTGTAAATCCGTAGCTACATATCTACCACTTGGTTTCAAATCACACAAAACCGGAACACGAGCGCGGATAGTTTCAAAATCATCAAGACACAGTTCAACGCCAGCAGCATGGGCGATCGCCAAAAAATGCAGCACAGCATTTGTAGAACCACCTACTGCCATAATCACAGAAATCGCATTTTCAATCGATTTACGTGTGATGATCTGACGGGGTAAAATTTGCTTACGAATGGCTTCTACTAAGACAAATGACGATTTTTCTGTACTATCGGCTTTTTCTTCATCTTCTGCTGCCATTGTCGAAGAGTACGGCAAACTCATCCCCATTGCTTCAAAGGCAGAGGACATGGTGTTAGCTGTGTACATTCCGCCGCAGGAACCAGCACCAGGACAGGCGCTGCGTTCAACTGCCAAAAGCTCATCTTCGCCTATTTTCCCAGCGCTGTATTCGCCTACTGCTTCAAAAGAACTGACGACGGTTAAGTCGCGTCCGTTGTAGTGTCCAGGTTTAATCGTACCGCCATAAACGAAAATGGCAGGAATATTCATGCGGGCGATCGCAATCATTGCTCCTGGCATGTTTTTATCACAACCGCCAATTGCCAGCACCCCATCCATTGTTTGGCCATTACAGGCAGTTTCTATCGAATCAGCAATTACTTCTCGCGATACCAAGGAGTATTTCATTCCCTCGGTTCCCATGGAAATACCATCGCTAATGGTAATTGTGCCAAAAATTTGTGGCATTGCTCCGGCATTCTTAATACCAATTTCTGCCCTTTGTGCCAGTTTGTTAATCCCCATATTACAAGGGGTAATGGTACTGTAACCATTAGCAATGCCAACAATGGCTTTAGAAAAATCCTGATCTTGAAAACCCACAGCCCGCAGCATGGCACGGTTAGGCGATCGCTGTACTCCTTGGGTGACAACTTTGCTTCTCAAATTTTCTGACATTTTGATATTTTCTGTAGAACTCCTGAATTATTAGATAGCAGAAATCAGGAAAAGTATAAAAATTTTCCTTTCCCTTTACCCATCTGTTATGAAAGTATCGTACGCAGATATTTTTCAGATGTCCAATATATATTTGTTGATAATTGAAACTTTTAGAATATTAAAACTATGGAGCTGCGACACCTGCGCTATTTTATTGCTGTGGCGGAAGAACTACACTTCAGCCGAGCGGCTGAACGATTACACATAGCGCAACCACCTTTAAGTCAGCAAATTCACCAACTTGAAACAGAGTTAGGGGTGGAGTTGTTTCAGCGCAAAACTAAGCGACAGGTACAGTTGACGGAAGCAGGAAGGGTATTTTTACAGTCAGCTTATCAACTGCTAGCGCAACTTGAGGAGGCGATCGAGTTAACACGGCGCACTGGTAGGGGTGAAACAGGACAATTGCGGATAGGATTTATTAGTTCTGTGACTTATGATATTTTACCTGCTATCTTGCAAGTTTTTCGCCAGCAGTTTCCGGGGGTGGAATTGATATTGCAGGAGTTAACGACAGCAGAACAAGAAAAGGCTTTGCAAAATCATCGTATCCAAGTTGGTTTTGTGCATTTACCTTTAGAAGATGACAGCTTTGCTTGGGAGTGTATTCAGCAAGAAAATTTGGTTGTGGCTTTACCTGCAAATCATTCTTTAGCTAAACAAGAAAAAATTGCAGTGCGATCGCTTGCGGATGAATTGTTTATTTTATTTCCGCGTCATTTGGGAATTGGACTTTACGACAAAATTATGGCTTTGTGTGCGGAATTTAATTTCACACCAAAAGTTGCTCAAGAAGCTATTCAAATGCAAACAATAATTGGGTTAGTTTCGGCGGGGATGGGAATTGCAATTGTGCCTGCTTCGTTGCAAAATCTTCGGCGTACGGGTGTTGTGTATCGAGCGATCGCCCAAACAATAACGTTAGTAGAAACAGCAGTCGTGTGGAAAGTAGGAGAAATAACACCAGTAATGCGGCAATTTCTTACTGTTGTTAGGGAAGTAAAAAACTAAGGGTGTAAGTAATTATTTCAAAATATCAGAAACATTAGATAATTAATTCCATGCCCCCAGATTCCATCAGTGGAACCAATCCAAAATTTAAAATCAATTGACTCACTGATAAATTGTGCCATCTGGCATTATTGCACCCTGCAACAAAGTTCCAGTTAAATATGCACCATACAAATTAGCTTTTTCTAAGTTGGCAGCAGTAAAATCTGCATCTATCAAGTCTGCCATTTTTAGATGTGCTCCGTGCAAGGTAGCTCCTGTTAGCTTGGCTTCAAACAGATTTGCTCCATTGAGATTAGCTTCTGTGAGGTTGGCTTTTGTGAGGTTGGCTCTCACTAGAGATGCTTCTCTAAGGTTTACTCCTGTGAGGTTTGCTTCGCTCAAATCAACTTCACTCAAAGACGCTCCTTGTAGGTTTGCTCCACTCAGATTTACACCATACAAGTAACCACCAATGAGGTTTGCACCTTTGAAATTTCTTTCTCCTGACTGATAACGTCTGAGAAGTTCGTCTATATGCATTGCGATCGCTTTAAAACTCCTTTACATCTTTAATATATAGTGTGGATCGCATCACAGAATGTATCAGTTATTTGTGTTACTTAATATTTTTTTAAAACAAAATATGATCATTAGTCATTTCACCACCAAGGATGAAAATCTGGCTTTTCCGTACATCCATACATTCCTTGCCTATACTCTCACATCCCAGAATCCTCAGTTATGCTTGCTCTATTAAGTATCGTTGGTGTTTGTGTTACACAACGCCAGCAAAAAAAAGCACAATTATAATACAAGCTGCTGCTCTCACACTACAGACAGATAACAGGACTAGCTAGCTCCTTTTTTTGTTTCTATCCTTACTCACAAAAAGTTTTAGCCTCCCATACCTTTATCTTCTTAACCCTCTACTGCCATTTGTAATTTTATGGAGTATGCTAGTTAAATCTGCTTAGGAGCAGAGTGTAAAAATACATAGTTAAGAAATATAGTAGAAGTTGATAATCTTAACTATTCTCATTCTCGTAGCCCCCCTTCTGATGATACTTATTATCATTTGTATCTGGAATACCCATCATGATGAGTTTAAGAAAAAGCTATGAGTTACAACATATTTATACAAATTTTATTATTTTTTTTAATTCAAAATTAAATTTATGTTTTGAGTTAATATTTTAGTAAGCATTAAATAACCATGCAGCTAAATATAATTTGTTTTGTGTTTGTAACTAATTTTAAATAAGTATATTTTTAAGCACATATCATATATTTGTAACTATGGTAAATTTTATTTGCTTTTAGCCTACAACCACTAGATAAAAATGACAGCCCAATTACTTACTATTAAACAACAGTTCCCATCACATAGAGGGAAAAAAAGAATATTACTAATAGAAGATAATGACATCAATAGAATGCTACTGAGTGACTATCTTAGTTATTGTAGATATGAAGTCCAAAGTTTTCCAGAAGGTTCTAAATTTTTTGATACAATAGAAAACTTTAAACCTGATTTAATTTTATTAGACCTGAAACTACCAGATATTGATGGTTACTCTCTGCTAGCAAAAAAAGAACAAAAAGCAGACTTAAAATACATAAGCTGATGTGCATTTAAACTAGGATTTTTGAGAGCTATACTGCTTACTGTGTCGAGATTGCTCGCTCGATTTAAATGCTGAACAGCTTACCTATATTTGTGGTTTCAGCATTTGCTTTTAAAGCAGATCAGGAAAAAGCTATGAAATTAGGAGCGCGTCGCTACTTCGTCAAACCGATAAATTTAACTGAATTAGTTATGGCAATTGAAGAAGAGTTAGCTTGCCAATATCTACAGCAGATTTCATTTTAAAGAGGTACAGAAAGACCCCACCCGCGCTACGCACACCCTAAGCGCAAGCGCTTAGGGTTGGGGAACTCGGGACCCCCTTTGGGGATTAGGGGCGCAGGGTGGTTTCATACAAGCAGAGAAAAATTAAAATCTTCTTTTAAAGCCTCTCCCCTTAATAAGCTACGGTGTACACACAAGTCAAAAATTTTCATGTTGAAACTGTATCCCGCCTCGGAATTTATTCCGAGGCGGTACTTAAAATAAATATAGGTAAAATGTAAAATTACCAAGCTCTGGTTGTGACAACATCTGCTCAAACACTATCTCTAATCAAAGATCCGCAACGCCTAGAAAATCGTCTAGCCGAAATTCCGCCAGAACCGGGAGTATATTTGATGCGAGACGGGAGCGATCGCATTATATATATAGGTAAATCACGAAAGCTGCGATCGCGTGTTCGTTCATATTTTCGGGAATCACAGAAACTGAGCGAACGTATAGCCACAATGGTAAGACAAGTGACAGAAATTGAATTCATTGTCACTGATACTGAAGCTGAAGCCTTGGCACTAGAAGCGAATCTGATCAAGCAACACTTGCCATACTTCAACGTACTACTCAAAGATGATAAAAAGTATCCTTATCTTTGCATCACTTGGTCAGAAGAATACCCACGGATTTATATCACCCGCAAACGCCTACTTAGTAACCAAAAAGATAAATATTATGGCCCTTATACAGATTCTCACACACTGCGAGAGATTTTGCGCTTGTGCAAACGGATATTTCCTTTACGTCAGCGTCCGCAACCACTATTTAAAGATCGTCCTTGCTTAAATTTCGATTTAGGACGGTGTCCGGGTGTATGTCAGTCGCTGATTTCCCCCGAAGAGTATCGCAAAATTGTGCAGAAAGTGGCGATGGTGTTCCAAGGAAGAAGCAGTGAACTCATCGATATTCTCACAGAACAAATGCACAAGCAAGCAGAATTGTTGAATTTTGAAGCTGCGGCGCGATTTCGCGATCAAATTAATGGTTTAAAGTCTCTGACTGCTGATCAAAAAGTATCCTTACCAGATGATACAGTTTCTCGCGATGCGATCGCACTAGCAGCCGACACTCAACACGCCTGCATTCAATTATTCCAAATTCGAGCAGGGAAATTAGTTGGACGTTTGGCGTTTGTCGCAGAAGTAACAACCCTTTCATCCCCCCCGCTTGCAGGAGGGAACGAGGGGGGGTTAATGGGAGCAATTTTACAACGTGTCTTGGAAGAACACTACCAAACTGCCGAAGCGGTGGAAATTCCTACAGAAATTTTAGTGCAGTACGAATTGCCAGAACCCGATATTTTGGCAGATGTGCTAACACAGCGTAAAGGTAGAAAAGTGACGATAGTGGCTCCCCAGCGCCAAACTAAGGCAGAATTAATTGAGATGGTAGAGCGAAATGCTCAGTACGAATTGCAAAGAATGCAAAAATTGAGCGATCGCAATCAACAAGCGATGGAAGATTTAGCTACTATCCTCGACTTACCTGAATTACCCCACCGCATCGAAGGTTATGATATTTCTCATATCCAAGGTTCCAATGCAGTAGCTTCTCAAGTTGTATTTATTGACGGTTTACCTGCAAAACAACACTATCGTCATTACAAAATTAAAAATCCTACCGTTACAGTCGGACACTCAGATGATTTTGCGAGTTTAACCGAAGTGATTGGACGTCGCTTTCGCAAGTATGCTGAAGATCCACAATTACAACGCCTTGGGAATCCAGACTGGCCGGATTTAATTATGATCGATGGTGGTAAAGGTCAACTATCATCAGTTGTAGCAGTCTTACAAGAAATGAATTTATTGGAAGACTTGCGTGTGATTAGTCTGGCGAAAAAGCGAGAAGAAATTTTTCTACCGGGAGAGTCTGAATCACTTTCTACTGACGCAGAACAGTCAGGAGTTCAGCTATTGCGACGCTTGCGAGACGAAGCGCATCGGTTTGCTGTGAGTTTTCATCGTCAACAACGCAGTGATCAATTGAAGCGATCGCGTTTAGATGAAATTCCAGGTTTAGGACACCATCGCCAAAAGCAACTTTTGGGACATTTTCGTTCTGTTGATTATATTCGGCAAGCTACACCTGCACAACTGGCTGAAGTTTCTGGAATTGGTTCACGCTTGGCTCAAGAAATCTATGATTATTTTCATCCTTCTTGAAGTAAACACATGAAATCATAAGAAATTATGGGTAATTGATAACTGGGAAAACCCATTATCCATTACCCATTACCCATTACCCATTACTAATCATTAGATTAGCAAACACTGCTAATGGTATTCATCTATTAATCGAAATATTTCCTTAAATTTTCTCACAAGAGTTTAATCATAACTCCCATAGCAACAAAAAATTGATATCAGCTAAAAGTTCACACTTTGTTACTAGAACTAATAAAGTGTTAATTTTTTATCTATTTGTTACTAACGCTACTGTTTGTCAAAGCATTTCATGATGAATCTATATTTAGAGACTATTTCTACTCAAGTAGAAAAGTTTAGGCAAACACACAAAGTCCGAAATATAAGGACTACTATCATTTCAGCCGAGAGGTGATAAGTAATAGTGAGGCTCTAATTAAGATGCTTATCAAAGTTTTCACTTTTTTGAATAAAACCCCAAGTTTATACTGACAGACAATATTGAAAATGACTGTAAAACTATAAATATCAAAGCATTACACTTAGGGATCACTGTTTCTATAAGCTTATGACAGAGAAAAATAAATTTTATATCTAAAGTAGGATGGTTATAGAGTAGAAATATTAAGATAATAAAAAATATATCGACTATTAACCTTTTATAGATTAGCTTGATATTACCCAAAAAAATAAAAAAATGATTTTTGTCAAAAATGTCAAACTAAAAATTTAGTGACATTGATATATTCACAGCTTTTACAAACAACCAAATTATGATGATTGGCCAGAGGTTATCAAATGCAGACAGTACAAAAAATTCACTGTCCAAACTGTGGTAGTGAAGGAGAAAGATATTATATTTTGGATAGACAATTAACTCGGACGCAATGCCAAAACTGTGACTACTTAATGGTATGTTGCACACTTACAGGGAAAGTAATCGAAGCTTATGCTCCTGGAATTTATGCACGACGATAATTAATTTCTTCGTGATATCTAAACCGAGTTTTCGTGCTATTAGCGTCGTAACGCACCGTCAATAATGGTGTGTTAGCGATAGCGTAACACACCTTATTAACCACCAACCAGAATTACAAAACTTCCCGTCCTAAATACGGTTGTAGGGCTTCCGGTATTCGTACCGTACCATCTTCTTGTTGATAATTTTCCAAAATTGCTGCCATAGTTCGTCCCACAGCTAACCCAGAACCATTGAGGGTATGCACTAACTGTGTTCCTTTTTTACCAGCTTCTTTAAAGCGAATATCAGCCCGTCGCGCTTGGAAGTCTACAAAATTAGAACAACTGGAAATTTCCCGATATTTACCAGAAGAAGGAAGCCAAACTTCTAAGTCATAGGTTTTAGCAGAATGGAATCCTATATCCCCAGTGCATAAATTAATGATTCGATAAGGCAACTTTAAAGCTTGTAAAATAGCCTCTGCATTACCTACTAATTTTTCTAATTCCTCAAAAGAAGTGCTGGGATGGACAAATTTTACCAATTCTACTTTATTAAATTGGTGCAGCCGAATTAATCCCCGCATATCCCGCCCATAACTCCCAGCTTCACGGCGAAAACAGGGAGTGTAAGCACAATGATAAATAGGTAAATCTTCCCCAGCCAGAATTTCACCCCTATAAAGGTTGGTTACGGGTACTTCAGCTGTGGGGATAAGCCACAAATCATCATCAGCACATTTAAAGCTTTCTTCCGCAAACTTGGGTAGTTGTCCTGTAGCTGTCAGCGAAGCACTGTTAACTAAAAACGGAGGAATAACTTCTACATATCCTGCTGCTGTTTGGCGATTCAGCATAAACTGAATTAATGCCCTCTCTAGTGCTGCACCAGCCCCAATCAACGTCACAAAGCGACTTTGGGCAACTTTCACAGCACGTTCGACGTTGAGAATACCTAACTTTTCCCCAAGTTCCCAGTGTGGGATAATATTCGCGTTTTGTGGAATGTACTCATCACCCCAGCGCCGTACCTCGACGTTTTCTTCTTCATTTTTGCCCATGGGTGTGGTGTCACTAGGCAAATTAGGGAGTGCAAGTACTAGTTCTTGGATTTTGGCAATGATTTCTTTTTCCTGGGGTTCGAGTTCGCTTAATGTGGCTTTAACAGAGTTACCCTCATCCCGCAAGGTTTGAATTTCTGGATCTTGAGGATTTGTCCCAGATTTAATCTTTTGCCCAACCAGTTTACCAATTTCATTACTACGCGCTTGGAGTTGACTACGCTTACCCTCCAATTCACGTTGTTGTTTATTTAAATCTACTATCGGCTGAATATCATAGTTACCACCACGAGTATTCAACCTCTGTTGTACAAATTGTGGATTTTCCCGTATTTGCTTAATATCCAGCACAGATTTTTCTCAGTTTTTAGTATTAAAAAGACAGAAGGCACAGATCAACCTGGAAGCACTTATGAGGAATTCAGAATTGAAATATGCAAATTTCTAACTCACAATATATCCCTGCACCCACGTGTGAAAGTTATTTGCCAAAATTTTGCCCCAGCATCACCGCCAGGGCTATCACACTGCAATTCATTTTAGGCATTTCTAGGGCAATTCTTTGATCTCTTATTATATCAGTTGTACCAATATTTTGATTATTTTAATACTGCGATCGCTTAACTATCGCTGAATTATAAAAATTATATATTTCTTAAGATTGCCTTTCTTCTTGGTTTGCTTTAGGTTGGCTGAAATTCTCTTCTTGAGTACTAGAAGGAGAAGGTAGCCAATAGGCTAGCACAGTACTTAAACCACTCCAATACAATGTCTGATTTTCTTTAGTTTTATCGTTGACAAGCTGAAAAGTACAAAGACCTATCATTACTGTACTGAAAAGGAACTGTATCCCAAATCTCCAAGTTTGTAATTCTCTCATCGTGTTAGACCTCCAATTTCTAATATCACCTCGTTGACTTGACTTGTATCAGTCCCTAGTAGGATGTGTGTGTCAGGAACATGTATTAGTCTCCACACTCAACAGGGATGATTCCGCAAATGAGTCATTCGATTTTGGATTTTGGATTGACTCCCTTATTCCTCCTTCAAATTTTTAATTTTTGTTTACTCTTCACCTAGCGAGTAATACGATTGAGTAGCCAAATGGACCCTACAAGTCCAGCGAAGTGAGCAGAGACAGTATTAGTGTTTGCTTGTACCACAAGCATATCTAGACCACTAATAACGCGGTTGGGGTCAAACAATTGTGTAGTAACTGCTTGGGGAGATATAGACCTTGCTACTAGAGTACCAACGATCGCCTGCGCTCCTAACAGAGTCAACAGTATTCCGACTAAATTCACCAATAGTCCTAGCCGTAAAACTTGGACTGTTTCTAATTTGCTAGGGTGATTACTAGGATTGGAAGATAATAGCTGTCTGCCAATGCGGGTGTAGCGGAAAGCCAAATATACACCTATACCCAAGGTAACTAGTCCACAAACTGCCAGAAATACACCAAATCCATTACCTGGGTTATTACTTGGACTACCAGGTCTTTGGCTAAAAACACCATATAACAACACAATAATTGTAGAAACTACGCCTAGTACTAGCTGAATCCAAAAGCTAATCCAACCAACGAGGCGAAAGATTTTAGCAATTTCCTGGCGGCGAGAGGAAGATGATTGAGAGTCTACTGACATAGTGATTACCTATGTGCTGGAGGATTTGATAAATTAACTATGACACTTAATACTATTTTGGATTGGTAAATGTTGACTGGATAAGCTTTTGGACTATCCATCTGTCGCAATTATTGTTCAAATGGGTATATAACCAATAGCCTTTAAGATTAGTGACAAGTCTAAAAATTCAGTAGACTACGTGACCTTGAATGTGTCAAGAGCTGCAAGGGTTGAAAATCATGGATATTAACTTATGCTTGATATTTAAAGATTTATACTGGTGCGATCGCTGTAAAAAAAGTGTTTATTAAGTTTTACAGAAAAATTTGCAATTAACCTTTAAAATTGCTAAAGCAACAATTTATGCTTGAACAGTCCTCACACGCTCGGCATCACTTAACACAAAGATAATGGTCAAAACCGTTGTCTGTTTGCTCCTCATCACACTGCCTAGAGCTTGAGGCAGAAAGAAGTGCATTTATTTTGCACTTCCGAAGCTGGCGCATGAATCAGGCGCTGTCACTGGAATTATTTCTGGTGATCGTAGTGCTGTCCCCACGCTTACAAACTTGGGTTAATGATTTTATTGTGTGCGCCTTGCCAAATTAGCCTAAGTAGCGTTATATACTTACCCAAATGGGGAGTAGCACTATATACTCACAAAAGATATTGTAGGCTTAACCCTTGGGCATTGTTTTAGCAATTCTTTACTAACCATGAAACTTGAGGATATATATCAATTCTTTGAGAATCCTCCGCCAACTTACCTTTGTCAAGAACTAGCAGTTTGTTATATCTTGTACGTTTTATTACAAGGGGAGTCTTACGGAACCGAGTTAATCCAACGCTTAGAAACTGAATATCCCAACTATCGCCTTTCGGATACAGTACTTTACAGTGCGATTAAGTTTCTCGAAGACTACAAGGCAATCACAGGCTATTGGAAAAAACTCGAAGGACGCGGACGTCCCCGGCGGATGTACCAAGTTTCTTCAGAGTGGACTCCACAAGCGCAAGATTTAGCTCGTCTTTGGCAACAGTATATAAATGGGAGGACAAATTAACGAATACATTGATAATGAATAATGAATAAGTCCCCTCCAATCAAGCAGTAAAAACTCACTATTATGGATACCGCCATTCTGCCATCCACGTTGGTGCTTACTTTGTTATTATCGGTCGGATTATTTTTCTTTATTCGTGCCTCTACTAAAGACCGTACAGAAGTAGCACAACTGGTATCTGAACAAGACGAAGCTACTTTAATGTCTCAATTAAGGGAGTATTTTCGAGTGCGGTCTTACCGGGTGGCGGCGGTAGACCCAGAACAAAACCAAGTGATTTTTGAAGGCAATGTTCGTCCCAGTTGGTTTTTAGCCATATTTTTGACTGTGCTAGCTGCTACTGGTATTCTTTGTCTATCACTGGTTTTGTCACAACTTTTTCCTAGCCTGAGTCTTTTTTTTCTAGGGATGATATTGCTATCGCCCTTGAGCGGAATTTTCTACTGGAAAAAAGCTGAAAAACTTGAGAAGGTATCGCTGAAAGTAGAAACAACCCAGAGCGAATCACCATCCTCAAGTACTATTACTGTTACTGCCCATCGAGATGAACTGATTGAGTTAAAAAGGGTATTAAAACTAAAATCTACCTAACAACCCAAGTTGCAGTTACGATTTCCAAATCACCAGCATTTATTGGAAATAGCACATAAGCATTATTATCCACGAGGATTTAAATCCTCGTGGAGAGTAAGCTATATTTTTTGACATCTACGGTGTACACATAAGTCTTTTAGAATTGCTTCACAGGCTTTTGACACCCAATCCCCCTTTCCAAGAAAGAGGAATTTAGGGGAATAAAACCACATTTTGCATTCAGATCCAGCATAGAGATGTGTGTACACCGTAGGCATTAGACATGTGGGTAAGGCACGGGCGATATGAACATCGCCGTCCCCCAATAGGGTAGGGGTTGGATAAAAAAATTGGGATACTCCCGTAGAGAACTAGCTCTTAAGCATGACCACTAAGTATGATGTGAATCCTTGCTTACGGAAGAGTTGCTATATTCCCGCTTTTTATACATCATTGTGTAGTCCAAACATGATCCTACAAATACTAAAGATTTGACAGGATTTGATTAATCTTATCCAGACCACTAAAGTTGACTGGCAAATTAGCCGAAAATTAAAAAAAAATTAAATTTTTAGATATCTTGAGCATTTTGCCAGTTAATAATTGTCAAAAGCCACAATCACAATCTACAAATTGCCTTGAATCTTTTAGCGACTAACTAATGCTACCGACTCTTGAACCGGAGCAGGTTCTAAGGTTCTCAGACTTGGGAATAGGAAATGATTCTCTTCTACATACTGAGCACCAAATAAACCCTTTTCAGCCCAAAAATATCGATCTGTTGTATGTTCGTTGCGTTTTACGAGCAGCAAAGCGGGTGGCAAGATCCCTTCAGCTTGAATAAATTTTCTGGCTGCTGTCACAGGTTTCTCTTCGCCACTTTCAATGCTATATTGGGGCACATGCTCTAAGATACGCCGTCCTTCCTGCCGACGACGGCTTTTCCGCTTTCGTCTCCTTGCCAACCTTTTTTCCTCCTCTTCAAAGCTACAGATTGTAGTTATAGCTACAAAATCCGTCGTAATTATAAAAGTTCTAGCTCAAAAAATCAACTGTTTTTAAAGTTTTGATACAAAGAACATAATTTATTTTAAAGTAGATAAATTATTTAGTAAGTATTTATAAACCGTGTTGTTGATTGGCACTGACTCAGCTTCTAGCTTGAAAGTGGGTGTAGGGGTTTAAGGGTATAGGGGTGTAGGAGGAGTCCTATTTTCAGCCTGGAGATCAATGACATTAGTTGCAAAATATAGTTAGGCTTTGTTAAATATAGAACTCACACTTTGTCCTCGTATTTATTTTTGTCCCAATTGTGAGCAAGAGCTAAA
Source organism: Pelatocladus sp. (assembly GCF_059505505.1). NCBI lineage: Bacteria > Bacillati > Cyanobacteriota > Cyanophyceae > Nostocales > Hapalosiphonaceae > Pelatocladus > Pelatocladus sp. Next base: position 13,894 of record NZ_JCACKS010000044.1, read on the forward strand.
AAATGTTAATGTCTGCCAGTTCGGAGTTTATTGCTCTGTGTCGAGAGCAAATGGCGTTACTAGTCCAAGGGCTAGGAGCGTCTTTGAGTGTTGTATATTTAACACAAGAATTGGTAGAGGCTCCAACAAATGAAGCGAAATTGATTCCACTGGTGGTTTATCCGGAAACGGCGGTTGGAGTTCAACGTGCAAATGCTTTAGCATTACCAAAACTGAATCAAAAGTTATTGACAGCAGCAAAAGATTTTCCTACCTCATTAAATGATAAGACCGAAGATAGAACTTCACAAAACGTACAAGAGGAGTATCTATTAAGCGGCGACAAAATAGTTTTACCTCTGGTCTATGAAGATGTAGTCATGGGCTTACTAGTAACAGCTAGAGAAGACCGAACATGGAATGAACAGGAACGCGATCGCATCGAAAGTATAGCTAGAACATTGGCTATAGCCTGCATTTTAGATCAGCGACGCACATGGTTGGAGATGCAGTTGCATCAACAACAAATCCTGCAAGAAAAACAGCAGGATTTACTAGATAATCTTTTGCATCAATTTCGTAATCCTCTGACAGCACTGCGAACTTTTGGCAAGCTGCTTCTAAAACGATTGCGACCAGGAGACGCTAACCGAGAAGTCGCAGAAAGTATAGTCCGAGAGAGCGATCGCCTACAAGAATTATTGAAGAAATTTGATGAAGTGATTGATTTGGGGGTAGAAAATTTAGCGCCTTTGAAACTACCAGAACAACAAGAAATATTTGTAGAAGCAACTGTAGAAAAAGAACACAAACCAGCTTTATTACTACCAGGAACAGGAGAGAAAGAAGCAGATTGCTATATAGCTGAGATATTGCAACCATTGTTAGTTTCAGCACAAGCAATAGCTCAAGAACGTAACCTGCAAATTACAGCAAACATTCCATCTCATTTACCGTTAGTACGCGCTAACTGTAAAGCGTTAACAGAAGTGTTTAGTAACATCATCGATAATGCTTTAAAATACACTCCTGCGGGCGGCAAGATATTAATAGAAGCGGGACAACAAAAAGACAATTTGCAAGGAGTTGCAATTACAGACACAGGTCCCGGTATTCCAATTCAAGATTTGGAACATCTGGGTGAACGCCGTTACCGGGGTGTACAAGCTCAAACTAAAATTCCTGGAACAGGGTTAGGGATAGCTATTGCTAAACAACTAATAGAACAGATGCAGGGAGAAATTGAAGTAAAAAGTCCTGCTTTAAACTCAGCTATTACATCACCTCAAACACCAGGAACTACTTTTATTGTGTGGTTGCCAATTGCTCATGGATAATGGTAAATAAGTGACAACCAACAACCAACAACTAACTATCTAAGTGATACTTGGAAGTTTTGACCGATGGTCATTTGCAGATCAGTGTCTGGGTCAATGGCGATTAGGTCAACACTATTTCTACCGAAGAATAGACCAATTAAAGCACCAATACCAGCACCACCCAAAACCTCTTCTGTTGCAATGGCGCGATCGCCTGTAACCGCAGAAACTGCTGTTGCTGCACCTGCACCTAAAACAGTATTCTTCAATATTGCACCAGTACTAATACCTTTTTTGACGGTTTCGGTTTTGGTAATCACTTCAGAAGCAGCGTTGATTTGATAATCCTGACCATTGGTCAATACCTTCGCCAAAATAAAGAGGGCTTTCCGTAGTAGAGTTATTGTT
>NZ_JCACKS010000045.1:0-15486 GCF_059505505.1 Pelatocladus sp.
CTGCTTGTATGAAACCACCCTGCTCTGGGGATAAGGGGTAATGGGGATTGGGGATAGAGTTTTTTGTTACCTGACTTCGAGAATACACAAAGTAAATACCGGATAAATACAGATGGGTTTTTTGTCTGTATTTACCCGGTTGCATTTTTGCTTGATTGTGAAAAAATCTTTTGGGTTTTTTGATTTAACTCATACGCAATCCTATTTAATCGATTTCAAATTTATCGAGTAGCTTCTTTCCGTAAATAACTGCGGCAACAGTAACAATATCTCCCTGAATGTGATAGATGATTCGATAACTGTATGCCAAATGTTCTCTGATATTATCGTTGCCAAACTCTGGTACAATGCGACCAGAAAAAGGCTCCTTGCTTAAACTAGTTATTGTGTCAAGTATTTTCTTGACTACTGTCGCAGCATAGGAAGCCGAGTCACGAGCTATATATGTGGCAATTGCTTCAACATCATCTAATGCTTTGGGAGACCATTCTACTTGATAAGCCATTTGTTCAATCGTTCTTCGGCCTCACTTAGGGTTCTGGTTGCTTGGTGTTCGGCTACTTCTAAACCGCGCCGGACTTTTTCGATGACGTACAAATGATATTGGACATCTTCTATAGAACAAGTATCAGGTAACTGGTTCAAAAGAGATTGTATCTTTTGTTTTGTAGAACTCATAATGTAATTTCTAATTAATTTATATTGCAATATAGACAGGTGGGCAATGCCCACCTAATACATTGTTAAAATTTCTCGAAGTTTTTGACCGATTCCTTAATCTTATCTAAAACTTCGTCCACACGTATAGTCCCTAATTCACCATTTGCACGAGTGCGGATACTCAAAGAATTTGTTTCTACTTCTTTGGCGCCGATCACGGCCATGATGGGGATCTTTTCTTTTTCAGCATTGCGAATGAGTTTACCCAGGCGATCGCCACTGATATCCACTTCCGCTCGAATACCGATAGCTCTCATTTTTGCTGCTACTTCTTTAGCAAAATCGAGTTGCACTTCACTGACTGGCAATAATCTAGCTTGTATCGGTGCTAACCACAAAGGAAAATCTCCAGCATATTCTTCGATTAAAATGCCAACGAGTCTCTCTAAGGAACCAAAAGGCGCACGGTGAATCATCACTGGACGTTTACGAGAACCATCTTCAGCGACATACTCCAAATCAAACCTTTCTGGTAAGTTATAATCGACCTGTACCGTTCCCAACTGCCACTCCCGCTCTAGAGCATCGCGGACGATAAAATCTAGTTTAGGACCGTAGAAAGCAGCTTCACCAATTCCCTCAAAGTGATCCATTCCCAAAGTTTCGACAGATCGGCGAATGGCGCTTTCGGCTTTGTCCCAAGCTTCATCTGAACCAATATATTTATCGCTAGCCGGATCACGAAAACTCAGCCGCGCTTGAAAGTTCTGATCGAGCTTTAGAGTTTTAATCACTGACAAAATCAAATCCACCACGTTGAGGAATTCGCTGTCTAGTTGCTCTGGGGTCACAAATATGTGAGCATCATCCTGAGTAAAGCCTCGTACCCGTGTTAAACCGCCCAATTCCCCAGATTGCTCGAAGCGGTAGACAGTACCAAATTCTGCCAACCGTATCGGTAACTCTCGATAAGAACGCAATTCGCTCTTATATATTTGGATGTGAAAAGGACAATTCATGGCTTTGAGAACAAAGCCTTGCTCATGGTTTGCTGCTTCTTCATTTTCTGCCATCATCGGGAATAAGTCTTCTTTATACTTCTGCCAATGGCCAGAGGTTTTAAATAAATCGACTCTACCGATGTGGGGAGTGATCACTGGCTGATAGCCGCGTTTGATTTGTTCTTGCTTGAGGAAGTCTTCTAGAATACTCCGTAGTAAGGTTCCTTTGGGTGTCCATAATGGTAATCCTGGCCCTACTAAATCGGAAAAGATAAATAAACCCAGTTCTTTACCTAATTTACGGTGATCGCGTCGTAGTGCTTCTTCTTTACGCCGCTTGTACTCTGTTAGCTGTTCTGGGTTTTCCCACGCAGTCCCGTAGATGCGCTGTAGCTGTGCTTTGGTTTCATCTCCACGCCAGTAAGCACCAGCAACGCTTTCTAAATCAATAGCTTTTGGGTTTAACTGCTTAGTGTCTTCCACATGCGGTCCAGCACACAAATCCCACCATTCATTACCCAAGTGATAGATTGTAATCGGTTCTTCTTTGATATCGGCTAGGATTTCTAGCTTATAAGGTTCGTTAATTTCTTTAATCCGGCGTTCAGCTTCTTCTCGACTGACTTCTTCGCGAGTCACTGGCAGTTTACGATTGATAATCTTATCCATCTCTTTTTTGATGGCTTTGAGATCCTTGTCGGTAAATGCTTCTGGACTATCAAAATCGTAGTAAAAGCCGTTTTCAATCCACGGACCAATTGTAACTTGTACCTTGGGAAACAGCTTTTGCACCGCCATCGCCATGACGTGAGATGTGGTGTGGCGAATTTTTTTTAAGTTTTCTGATTCGCTAGTGCGTGGTAAATAAATTTTTTTCTCTGCTTGTTCTGATGGATTGGATTGTTCAGAAAGCGACATTGGCTGCTGATCCATTGGCGAAGTAATTATTTTATGGGTAATTTTCGACTAAGAGGACTGACATATATATTAGCGACCTTGAGAGAATTGGGGATTGGGGATTGGGGAAGGTAGGGGTTCCCTTTGGGGATAAGGGGCAGGTGGGGTCCCCTCTGGGGATTGGGGATTGAGGAATTGGGGATTGGAGAATTAATAAAAATAATAATTAAACAATTTCCGATCCCTAATCCCTGATCCCCGATCCCTAATCCCTGATCCCTAGATGAGTTTTTATATAAATTTTCGAGGTTTTATGTTTTCAATCTTTATTACTTAATCTTATTTCTATTTTCCCTAAATACTTAAAAAATATTTAAATTATTCTACTTTGATCTGCCCTAAGGATATGTACAAAAACTTTTGCATCTATATATAATATTAATGTGTAATATAAAATACAGTTTTTTTATAAATTGTAACCTATGGGTGATATATTCTAAATGTTAAGAATCGTAAATAGCGTTAATATTAGTAAGAAAGTTAGAAATATGCTTGTCAATTATGCGAGACTCAAATTTACCAGAGGCTGAGTTGCTTAAGACAGTTTTGCAACCACTGTTGGAAGATTTTCAGTATTGGTTTACGCGATCGCGCAACTTGCTGGAAACAGAGCAACTGAATTTTCTGAGTAGCCAGGAGCAATCTGCTTTGCTAGAGCGAGTCAAGCAAGCCCAAGAAGAGGTGAACACAGCCAAGATGCTGTTTACTGCAACAGAAGGACAAGTTGGGATTGATATGGCAACCTTAATGCCTTGGCATCAATTGTTATCGCAATGCTGGAAAGTGGCGATGTATTTCCGTACTGAACATGCAAACTCACCACAACAAGACGGGATATAAATAACAGAAACGAAGAAAACCTTTAACAACATTTCTTACTTAAGTGATTCATGTAACTTAATAATACACTTAATTTTTGATTTTCCAATTAAGACCGCAAACATAGGCGTAGGAACAGAGTTTTTGGTAGTTTGCCATAGTTTTCAATTAAAACTAGGCGAAACAAGTCTTTGTCCCAAATGATTTTAAAAATTTTGCCCCTGGAGGAAAACCCGATGTTACATCTACTTTATATTCTGGCTTTTACAATGCTTGCTTTTATTGCTGTTGGCAATTTAATTCGCAATTTGATTATGTTCAGTTTTGATAGAGACCGGAGTTATCCAGCCAGGTACTCGTCAATGGCTAACCAAGGGAACTATCCCTATGTATCATCAAGGACGGGACTCACGCCTCATCCAGAATTGTTAGATAGTTCTGGCAATCTAATAAAAGAACCCTTGCTAGTAATGCGTTCTATCAATGTCGATGATGCTCGTCAACAACTTGATGCTCTTTACGAATCTTCACCAGGACAGAAAAGAGAAAGTCAAGAGGAAGGGTAGGGATTGGGAATCAGGGTTCAGGGTCAGGCAAGGATTTAGTTCCTAGTTCCTACTCCTTAACCTAGTCCCTAACCCTTCAGTTCTTCTCTATGCTTCAATTACTACCCGGAGATTACCGCGTTTCTTGGCGACCCGGCAAGCTGTGGTGTTACCGGAACGCTCGAATTCTAAATCAAGGATAGTGGGTCCGACTCGCAAATTGTGCAGTGACAAGCGTTTAATCGACTCTGGTAACGCAGGATCGATAATCCGCAAACAATTGTTGGGTGCATCTGGAACTAGATTCACCATCATATGCAGCAACTGAAAAATACTGCCAGTAGCCCAAGCTTGGGGTGTACAAGCAACTGGATACTGTACAGGAGAACTATCATCAGTGATACGCTCAAAACCGCAAAACAACTCTGGAGGGCGATGATAGGACTGCTTTTTAGTCATGTCGAATAAACCTTCAAAAAGTTCCAAGGCTTGATCGACTAAACCGAGCGATCGCAATCCCATCGCAATCAAAGAATTATCATGGGGCCAGACAGAACCAATGTGATATCCCATCGGATTGTAAGCAGGTGACAAGCTGCTGAGGGTGCGAATACCCCAGCCATTAAACATATCAGGTGCGCGCAAGCGTTCTGCCACACTGTAAGCTTTTTCTGGTGTAAAAATACCCAAGTGTAGACAATGACCAGGATTGGAGGTGATACTGTCTACTTGTTTACCATCTCCATCTAAAGCTAAAGCACAGAAATCTTGGTCTTCTATCCAAAAATCTTTGTTGAAGCGCAGCTTAAGATTTCTGGCTTCTTCTTGCCAACGATCTGATAAATCTAAGCGCTTTTTCATTCTAGCAATTTCTGCCAAGCGCATTTTGGCTGCGTAGACGTAACCTTGCACTTCACAAAGAGCGATCGCTCCGTTAGCTAATTCACCTTTACGATTGACAATACAATCACCAGAATCTTTCCAGCCTTGATTAGCTAAACCACGTCTGGATTTACGTTGATAGCTGAGGTAGCCAGTTGCTTTGATGTTGCGATCAATCCACTCCATCGCCGCCAATGCATTCGGCCACAGATTTTCTAAAGTTTCTGTATCATGTGTCCACACATAATACTCGGCGTATAGCATTAGCCACAGAGGAGTAGCATCAACAGTACCGTAGTAAGGAGTATGGGGGATTTCCTGACACCGGGCTAATTCTCCCAAACGTAATTCATGGAGAATCTTACCTGGTTCCTCGTCGCGCCATTCATCTTCAAGTTTGCCTTGGTATTGAGATAAGAGAATAAGAGTTTCTTTGGCGATTTCGGGATTTAACATTAAGGTTTGAGAACCAGTGATGATAGAATCCCGGCCAAATAACGCCGAATACCAAGGTACTCCCGCCGACACAGTTTTATGCTTTCCAAAAGACTGGCGCAACAAATACATATCTTCCTCAGCGCGTTCAATCACACGATTGACAGCACCTTTTTCCTCTGTGCGAATACGTGTAATTTGTTGCACCCAGTTTTGCTCTTCCATGATCTCAGCAGCTTTTGCTTGACCCAAAGTAACTGGAGGGCTGACAGTAGAACTGGGCTTGTTATTTGTGAGCATATGGACTCGATAGCCCAATTTTTGTTTTTCGTGGGATGCTAACTCTAGCTGCCAAATTGCTGTGTAACCTTTGAAAGAGTCTGGTAGTCTATGCTGGAAATTAATCCGAGATTCCATCACCAAAGTATCTACACCCTGATAAGCCAGTGTTAAAGATTTATCGTCGGATGTAGCAGGATGAATTTTGAGAGGCGAGCCACCATCCAGGGAAACTGCTGTATCTTCCTCAAAAGTCGGATCAATCAGACGCAAAAGCTTACCTCGCTTTTCTCTGCCAAAGCCTCTGACTTCAAATAAATCAGCAAAATCGCCATCAAAGCTAATACTCAGTTGAAAATTGATTGTGCTTGTGCTATAGTTCGAGACTTCTAATTCCTCAAAAAGTGCGCCATTCAGGACTAGTTCTCGGCGAATCCCGATTGTATCAGCTTGGAGGCGATCATCGATTCTTGGATTAGTACATAAAACTGACAGTGAAAAACCTTTATCAGCAGTACTACTTAATAACACAGGCGATCGCCCATCAATCTGCAACTCTAAGCGGCTCAAAAATCGAGTGTCAGCACAAAATAACCCCATACTAGGGTTGCCATCAGTGAGCGAACACGCAGAAATATTACCTAGAGTATCTGTAACTAAAAATAAATCATCATCTTTAACAGTCAGCGTCAATTGTGCTTTTTCGCTAATTACGCAAGGCCATTCAGGTATAGGTAGTAGTTCTGCGGGGACAAAAGTTTTTCCATCCAGAAAAATCCTCTCCGGTGTCATCAATATATCCGGTGTCATCTGCCAGTATTCCGTATAAAATCTATATTTTTCAGATTCAGTTCAGCGTCAACAGAAAAAAAGACGCGTGGCCAAAACTTTGTGAGCCATGCAACCAAAAATAAATGATAATCACATTTAGCTAGTGGGCAAAAACGCATCAAAGTCACATTATCAAATCTTTATAATTCTAAAATAAATTCAAAACTTGCATAGATAAACAGGAAACACAGGAACTTTCATATCATTATTTTGATTGAGTTTTTGAGTTTCTCAGCAATGAATCTGGTTCATTGTTCCGTCTCCACCACCTTCTTTGTGATTGCGTTCTCACCCATTCTACGGCGTCGCTCTGCTGGCAGTGTTCACCATTCTTTACATATTGCAACGAAATGCTTGATTTGAAAGGCCGTTGTAATTTGTACAATGCAGCTGTGACGTGAATCATGTCCAGATTGTGGCTCTTTTAGGACGTTCATGAGCATTTCAACTTCCGTGCTGAGTGATTTGCTACAGGCTATACCCAACCTGCGGCCCCAACTATACTTCAAAGCATCGCTAACGGCGTTATCCCATGCGATGGAAGATCAAGTTTTAGCTGCTACTCTAGAGCAGCCTTTAGTAATTGCTAGCTTTCAAAGAGAGCGATTCTATCGTCAAGAAGCTCATCGCTATCAGCGACTTGCCCAGCGAAGTAATCAGATATATGTATTATCTGCACCAGAAACTGATTTTACTAACAGCTCGGAATTTTACGAAAAGGTCGCTTTTGAGCCAGATGATGCTCTCAGCCAAGAGTGGCATTTGGTGGTCATAGCCCAAAACTATGCTACTTGTTTAGTTTGTCGGGAAAGTCTTGGTTCTTTAGCTAAGAATAGGGAAATACGAGAATTAACTCCTGGTTTAGATATGGACGCGGCGCGGAGATTTGAGGGAATTTGGACGGCGGAACGGGGAGTCAGCCTTAAAGCTGCCGAACTTTTGCTGAAGCGGATTTTAGTTTATAGACCAGAGTTAAGAGATAAAATCGAGCAAGCACGCCAGCGCTTTGGCATTGCAGAGCGTAAGAATAATGCCAAAGCCAAGCAATTACTAAGTGAATACGCTTGCGATATTGATACTGATCCGTTTGTGCAACGTTTGGTAACTTATTTGCAAGCGAGTCAATACAAATTGCATAAAGCCTATCGTTCGATCTCCGCCCAAGCACGTAAAGAAAGATTAGTCAACTCAATTAGTACTGCAATTAGGCGATCGCTCGATCCTCACGAAATTCTCAGAGTAGCAGCCCAAGAACTAGGACAAAACTTAGGAGCTTGTCGCTGTTTAATTTACCGCGCTCAAGCTACAGATGCCCAAGCCATAATTGAACACGAGTTTTTAATTCCCGGTGTTTCGTCTTTTTTGGGACAAACTTGGGCTTTAGAAAACAATCCTCTGTTTGAAGAAGTAGTAATCCAGAGTGAAGGTGTCCGGGTTGTCGATACTTTCAACGACTCGCGGGTAATTAACTCTAAAGCGCTGTGGCAGATTGTAGAGAGATATGGCATTCGCTCTTGGCTGATGGAACCAGTGCTTTTTCAAGGGCGATTATTGGGCATAGTAGAATTGCACTATTGTGGTGAAACTCCCCATGATTGGCATCCTGGAGAATTAGATTTAGTAAAAGCGATCGCCACTCAAATCGGAGCCGCTCTCATTCAAGCCGAAGCCTACGCTAACCTTGGAGAACTAAATAAACAATTAGAAGCCCTAGACCGTACACGTAGCAACCTGATCGCCATCACAGGCCATGAATTGCGTACACCTCTATCCACAATTCAGGTGTGCTTGGAAAGCCTAGCTACTGAACCAGATATGCCCTTAGAACTGCGCCAGGTAATGCTAAACACCGCTCTTTCCGACTCCGAACGGATGCGAAAGCTGATCCAAGATTTCCTCACGCTTTCCAACTTAGAAAGTGGGCGAGTAGAATGGCATCCCGAATCACTAACCTTGCAAGAGTGTGTGGATTTAGCTCTAAGTCGTCTTCGCACTCGCTTGGCAAGCGATGAAAAATTACCCCAGATCACAACAGAATTGGCACGTAACCTGCCTTTAATCAAAGCTGACGGTGATTGGTTGGTCGAAGTCATCGCCAAACTCGTAGACAACGCTTGCAAATTCACACCCCCCAATGGGTTTATTACCATCAAAGCCGTTTACAACGACACTCCAATGGTCGAAGTTACTGTAGTAGACACAGGACGAGGTATTGAACCTAATCGTTTAGAAATTGTGTTTGACCGCTTTTATCAGGAGGAGGGAGCGCTCAGACGTAGCACAGGTGGTACAGGCTTAGGTTTAGCAATATGCCGTCAAATTGTCAATGGCTGGGGAGGTGAAATTTGGGCAGAATCAGAGGGTAAAAACCAGGGTAGTCAGTTTCATTTCACCATACCCATTGTTGAGGGAAGTCAGGAACACAGACCATCAAGAGTCAAAAGTCAATAATCATTTGTCATTTGTCATTTGTCATTTGTCATTTGTCATTTGTCATTTGTGAAGAACTAATAACCAATTGACCAACTGTTACAGTTCCTTACACAATCGCCATATGTCCCCATTAGCGGTGTTACGATGCCGTAAAAACGTTGAGAGACGCTTTATGGCAGAAACACTTTCTGGACAAACTCCGAAATTTGGCGGCAGCACTGGCGGTCTGCTCAAAAAAGCAGAAGTCGAAGAGAAGTACGCTATCACTTGGACTAGCCCAAAAGAGCAAGTCTTTGAAATGCCTACAGGTGGCGCTGCCGTTATGTCGCAAGGACAAAACTTGCTACATTTAGCTCGTAAAGAGCAATGCATTGCTCTAGGTGGCCAACTCCGGAAATTCAAAATCACAGATTACAAAATTTACCGGATTTATCCTAACGGCGAAACGGTATACATTCATCCGGCTGATGGTGTCTTCCCTGAGAAAGTCAACCAAGGTCGGGAGAAAGTACGTTACAACGATCGCAGAATCGGTCAAAATCCCAGTCCTTCTAAAGTCAAGTTCAGTGGCACAGCTACCTACGACGCTCCTTAATCAATACTGAATTAGGGAAAGTCACTTATATAAGCAGACACGGTAAACCAAAGACACGGAGATACGGGGAAAATGTTTCTACTAAAACTTTCTCCGTTTCGCCACGTCTTTTATTCTCCGCGTCTGCCCTATATTGCTAACAAGCCTGCTATTTGTTTCTGACAGTAATTAAAAATTAAAGACAAGAGTAATATTAAGTGTCTGAAGTATAAAATATAAAACCTATCCTGCCCTGCGACTAGCCACTGGTAGAACTGGTGGTTCACCACATTGATTGTGAGGGGTATTGAGATCCCCGATTTCTTCTGTGAAGTCGGTGATCTGAGCATCCGCGACTCATCAAAATGAATGTGGTTGAGTACTAGTTCAATTGTCGAAATAAGTGCCTAAATAAAATTAATTACACCTGATAGATACGAAAACAAGGAATAGAGATCAGAGAAAATCCGCACCCGTTCCCTGTTCCCATTTCCCTGTTCCCTATTCCCTCTATTTGATTGATTTATATGATTTTCCCTGATTTCTCTCAATTCTCCGAATTCGCTAAAAATGGTAATTTTGTCCCGGTATATCAAGAATGGGTAGCAGACTTAGATACACCTGTTTCTGCTTGGTATAAAGTTTGCGCTGGACAACCTTATAGTTTTTTGTTGGAATCGGTAGAAGGTGGAGAAAATATCGGGCGTTATAGTTTGTTGGGTTGTGACCCACTGTGGATTTTAGAAGTCAGGGGCGATCGCACCACTCAAATGCATCGTGATGGTTCACAAGTTGTATTTACAGGTGATCCATTTGTAGCTTTAACAACATGTTTAGAAGCTTTTTGTCCAGTCAAATTACCCCAACTACCACCGGGAATTGGTGGTTTATTTGGCTTTTGGGGTTATGAATTAATCAATTGGATTGAGCCGCGTGTACCAATTCATTCACAAGATAACCGTAATATTCCTGATGGTGTGTGGATGCAGGTAGACCATCTGTTAATTTTTGACCAAGTTAAGCGGAAAATTTGGGCTGTTGCTTACGCCGATTTGCGTGATCCAAATGTAGATTTACAAACAGCCTACCAAAAGGCTAGCGATCGCGTGACTCGAATGATCGATAAGTTATCTCTGCCTTTATCAGAGCAAAATACTTTATTAGAATGGAATCCTCCAGGAAGTAACAGAGTAACAGAAGTAGGGGGAGTCGAGGAGTATAAGAGTAATTTCACCCGCGAGAAATTCTGTAACAGCGTTAAAAAGGCAAAAGAATACATTAAAGCCGGGGACATCTTTCAAGTAGTAATTTCCCAGCGCTTATCAACAGAATACACAGGCGATCCTTTTGCTTTGTATCGTTCCCTGCGTCAGATTAATCCTTCTCCTTACATGTCATTTTTCAACTTCCAGGATTGGCAAATTATTGGTTCGAGTCCCGAAGTGATGGTGAAAGCCGAACGCGATCCACAAGGAGATCTACTGGCTACAGTACGTCCCATTGCTGGTACTCGCCCACGGGGTAAAACAACTCACCAAGACATAGCTTTAGCAGAAGAATTACTCAAAGACCCCAAAGAAATAGCCGAACACGTTATGCTTGTTGACTTGGGGCGTAATGATTTGGGGCGTGTGTGCCAAAGCGGTACGGTGAAGGTAGACGAGTTAATGGTAATTGAGCGTTACTCTCATGTGATGCACATTGTCAGCAATGTAGTAGGTAAATTAGCACCTGGTAAAACAGCCTGGGATTTACTCAAAGCTTGTTTCCCAGCTGGAACAGTTAGCGGCGCACCCAAAATTCGGGCAATGGAGATTATAAATGAGTTAGAACCGAGTCGGCGTGGCGTTTATTCCGGCGTATATGGATATTATGATTTTGAAGGACAATTGAATTCTGCGATCGCCATTCGCACAATGGTTCTACGGAATAGTACACTATATGTCCAAGCTGGCGCAGGGTTGGTAGCTGATTCAGAACCAGAAAAAGAATACGAAGAGACTTTAAATAAAGCTAGAGGATTGTTAGAAGCAATACGTTGTTTGCGTTAAAAGGGAATTGGGAATAAGGAACTCTTAACAGGAAAATCCCCATAAATAAACTAGGTATTGAGCCAAGATCCGGATACCGTTGGCGAATTCTCAAAAATACTAAACTGAACGGATTAGTTCAGGAATGAAACGGTGAGAGCTTTCTAAGCAGTTTTATACCCAGGTGCTTGCTTACCCACTACCCCTTCCAGACATACTGTTGACAAATTTTACACGCTTGCTTTGCCATCTCTGTTTCAGGATTTTTGAGGATGGGATGGTAACGCAACCTGTTACACGCCACTTGCAGATAATCTTCCCAATTTTCGCTGGCGTGGCTATGAATGTCCCATAACCTCACTGTCCCGTCACTACTGCCACTGATAATATATGTTCCATCCGGGCTAAAGGCAACTGACATCACGTCATTCTCATGCCCTTGTAACGGTTGACGAATTGGGTCGCCTTGGATGTCCCACAACCGCACTTTGCGATCGCGGCTACCACTGACGATGTGTTTCCCATCTGGGCTAAAAGCGACTGATGTCACAGCACCTTCATGTCCTTGAAAGGGTTGACCAATTAGTCTACCCTGGTTGTCCCACAACCGCAACGTCTTGTCATCACTTCCACTGACGATGTATTGCCCATCTGGGCTAAAAGCGACTGATGTCACAGCATCCTTATGACCTTGGAAGCGTTGACCAATCTGCTTACCCGGTCGGAAATATCTCCACAACAGATAAAATGGTGATACCAAAAAAAATGTCAAGCAAATGATTGTGACAACGTGACCCCAATCAAGCGATTTGTACTTGGGCTTTCCCCACAAATTCCACAACTGCAAAGTTCCGTCTTGACTGGCACTGACTATTTCCTTGCTATCTGGACTAAATGCGACCGATGTCACATCACTCTGATGACCTTGAAAAGGCGCACAAATCAGTTTACCCCGCAGGTTCCACAACCGCACCTTTTTATCTTGGTGACCAGTGACGATGTACTTACCATCGGGGCTAAAGGTTAGTGAAGTGACAGCACCCTCGATTTTAAACAAAGACCAGGACAACCAGCAAAGAACGCCCAACGTCAGAACCAGCACAACACAGAGAGAAAACGAATCAATCTGCTCAATAGACCACTTAGGCATTTGCTCATGAATTGCATCCATTTTAGACTGGTTAAGAAGCTTGTCCTCAAGAATTAAACTCATAATCGCCCAATAGCAAAAATTGAGCCAACACCCAACCACTAGCCAGCCAATAGTGCTTAGCCAGTTACTAAGACAATGTTTAAGAAGCAAAAGAACTGGTCGCAAAGACACCTTTTTCTTATGCTTGGGGAAAAGCTGATCAATCAAATTGCCTTGAGTGTCCCAAAATCGCACCGTCTTGTCCTGACCGCCACTAGCAAGGGTTTTGCCATCTGGACTAAAGGTAACTGCACAGACAGAATCCTGATGCCCCTGAATGAGTTTGCCAATCGGGTTGCCCTGAGTGTCCCACAACCGGACTGTACCCTCCTTACTACTACTGGCGATCAAATCGCCAGGGTTAACAGCGACGCATGTTACCTCAGCTTGATTACCTCTGAAAACATTTTGTTCTCGAGCTAATTCTGCGGCTTGTACTCCGCCTGCCTTGACTTGATCAAGAAGATTCCCTGGCAATTGCGCTAGATTTAGACCAGTTGACTGGATTGCCAGAACTAAAGCATCGACAGGCTTGCTTTGGAGTAAATCTATTACTCTAAAGGCTTTGTTGAGCAGGTTATTTTGGTTGCGTTCTCGTTTTAAGGCAGCATTCGCCTGTTCCAAGGCAGCAATCTGTGCTTCTTTTTCTTTGAGAGCGCGATCGCGAACTGCTTGGCTTTCTTGGATAAAATCCTGGTCTAAACCCGACAGTAAGTCTTGGTCAGCATAATTCTCGAAGAAATTTTCAGCTTCAGCCAATCTTGCCCCAGACAGCAAGTAATCTTGAGACTTCCCTTGACTTTGCCACTCTTCAGCCGCCGCCTTAATCCTGCGTGCAATTCTATCAACCTCACGGTTTTCATTCACCCATCTGCGTAGTCTTGACCAATGACGAATGAGTGCTTCGTGAGCCACATCCACTACCGTCACCGTCAGGTCACTTTCTCCTCGCTGTCGCAATTGTGAAGTCACTACTAATCTGGCATTTACCAACTTTTGGAGTACCCGCTCTAAAATCTCTGCCGATTGAGGAGAGGTGACTAAATCCGATTTCAGAACTTGCCTACGTGTATCCTCCGTTCCTTCACCCAACTGCGTCAACTCGCGAAAAATCCGCTCAGTGATTTTTTGTTCTTCAGTAGATAGGGAGTGATAAATTTCGTCGGCTCGCTTTTGCAGCGTTTCCTTTACTCCACCCAATTGGGTATATCTTTTCAGTGTTAAACGATCTATCTGGCGTTGTTGCCACAGTTGTGTCAAGGTGTACTGCAACAACGGCAAACTGCCTGGACCTTCCACATCAGCAAGCATCTGTTCCATCAGTTCTCGCTCCACTTCCAAACCTACTTGGTTTGCAGGTTCGGTGATGGCTTGCCCTAATTCTTGCCGATTCATCGGCTTCACCATCACCAAATTCGACTGAATTTTGCTGGCTAATCCGGAATACTCATGTTCTGCACACTTACCCAAGAAATCTGCCCGCATTGTTAGCACCAGGCAGAGTTTACCATCTAGTTGCTCTAAAGCACCCAGCAAACTCTCAAAAAAAAGTTGTCTTTCTCTGAGGTTCTCACATAGAGTAAAAGCTTCCTCAAACTGATCCACCACTAGTATCACACGAGCAGCTTTAGCAGTCATAATCAGACGCTTTAACCCCCGTGTAGTGCCTAATTCCCCAAACAATTTCTTGATGTGGGCTAATTGGCTACTACGCTCAACCTCTGTTAGTTCTGAGTCAACAAATGCCTCTACTAAACGCTGAAACGGATGTTTACCGGGTCGAAAAATCTTGATTAGCCAAGAGTCGCTACCTCCTAAGCGCTGTCCCAGATGTATCTGATGCAGTAACCCAGCTCTGACTACCGAAGACTTGCCACTCCCAGAAGCCCCCAGCACAGCCAAGAAATTTCCTTGCCGCACTTTTTCCAGCAATTGGTCTGTTAAATCTGTCCGTCCATAGAAATATTTGGGGTCTTCGTCATTAAAATCAAAGCAGGCTAGTCCCTTGTAAGGACACACACCTGCCAACAGAACAGCACGGTCTATCTTTTCTCTTTTGCCAGTTAAGATAATCTCGCTACCAGAGTTGTGAAAAATAGGATGTTGGGGGGAATTTTTCAACTGCCGATTGATGAAATCGATGAGGTTGTAGTTACTCACACAGCCATCTGGGTGCTGTTCTGGGTTCAAACATTGCAGTAGCGCAGCACTGAGGATGCCATTATTCTCTTCATAAGCCACCTCAAAAGAACGGCAGGCGGCGATAAAACACCGATCACGAACTTTGCCGAGATTACCTGGATTTGCCTTGGTAAAATTGAGCAGCCCCCCACTATGGCAGCAATCGAGCCAGACAATCTGCTGTCGCACTGGACTTGACTGCAACAGTTCGCGTAACCAGTCGAGGGAAACACCCCATTTGTCGTTGAGGGGACAAACATCACTGGTAGCTAAAAAGCTTTCAAGCACCCTACCTTGATGCTTTTGCAAACCATGACCGGCAAAAAACAGCAATGCTGTGTCGGGAATGCTGCTGTCGGGTGGGCAGAAAAGCTGTGATATTGCTTCTTGAAGATCTCTGACTCTCACCGGAGGTTTCGGGTTTGGATCGACTTGCCACAACCCATTTTGATTGTAGGCAGGCAATCGCCGCACTTTGAAATTACCGTATTTTTCCAGAATTTGAGCTATTGCCTCAGCATCATCTGCTGGTGTCAGAAGATGTCGTGCTTTACTCGCTGGTTTATCTTTCAGCAAAGGATATCGATTGATGCCTATTACTAAAGCTTCCCGTTTCTTGACGTACTCCCTGGACTAAAGCCGCAGGGATTCTCAAATGATGTTACGA
>NZ_JCACKS010000046.1:0-15448 GCF_059505505.1 Pelatocladus sp.
AACTGGTTTACAAACTGTTGTTACTGTACTTCATAAACCTGCAATACGCTGTATGTCATTTTTTTTCTACAGCGTGGTTATCGCCTTAACGGTAAGTATAATTTCCGGGTTGTTATGAGTTCTATAGACATCTGGTGAAAAAGAATATAAAACCCTTGTGCATTCGGGGTCGATACCTCATTTCTGGAGATGTCTTATGTGTTAGCGTAGCTTCTCCTTAAGGAGGCTCGCACCCACAACAACGAGGATGAAAATATTTCTTTTTCAACACAGTAATTTTGTTCCCTAACTTGTATTGGAGAATTTAATATGCATTTCATATCAGTTTTTTTGCTGTCTATCTCAGCAAACGTAGATAACTTAGCAGTAGGAATTGCCTACGGCTTCAAAAAAATCAAAATTGGTTTATCTACAAATCTATTTATTGCCTTCATTTCTGCTTTAGGTACTTATCTTGCCACATCGGTTGGGGAAGATATTAATAAAAGTTTAAATAAAAGTGTTGCCAATTTTATTGGTAGTGCGGTTATCGTAGGTATTGGAGTTTGGGTAATTAGGGAAACATTAAAACGAGAGCGAAAAAGGACGAAGATGCTCTTGAGAATGCAACAGATGCAAATACCTGTGACAACAAGATTTTCTTTACCTTCTTCAAGGGCTGTGATGGAGCAATCTCCAGCAATTACGACAGAGGAATTTTCTCAAGAAATTATTCGTGAGTTTTCTTATGCAACATATATAGAAAATCCTGCAAAAGCAGATATAGATAAATCGGGTTACATTGATGTTCGAGAGTCAATAGCCCTAGCGTTTGGTTTAACGTTCAATAATCTAGGTAGTGGTATCGGTGCTGGGATTTCCGAAGTTAATTTGATAGTCATGACACTTGTCACCTTTATATTTAGCGTTTTGGCAATTACTGGGGGATATGTTTTAGGCGATCGCTTCACTACAAGACTATCTGGTTTCTGGGCTGGAACTATCTCTGGATTCCTAATGATTGCTACAGGAATATATGAATACTTTGTCGTTTGAGGTAAAGTAGTGGGTGGTTAATGATTAATAAACACCTTAGACTATTGAAATTATTTTAATTAACCACTAATTAACCGCTAACTGCCAATGATTTGACATTATAGTTGATTAATGACATAACGGGAGTAAATCAATGACATTATTGAAGCTTGTGAAATAGTCTCGTAGTGCTCTAGCAGCAGCACCTGTAAACTCTATCCATTCATAGTGATGGAGATTAGATGAGATGCTGTCTTCTTGAAACAAAGTAGCAGTAGGAATTGCAATCAGCAACGCCACACTTTCTTCTTCAGAGCGAACTCGATCTTGTAATCGGATAGCGGCAATATAGTTTGTGTTCACCACAATATTATCAATTTTTATGAATGCCATAATTTTGGTAGCCCAAAATAAGTTGATTTGAAACCTATGCGAAAATGACATTTAATGTTTTTTATTAAATGCAATACTTATTAAATCTGTATATATTTACAGAATTGTAATCTAAAAAACTTACTATATTGAAAGAATGATAGTTCAGTAATTTCTAACTTAATGCTAGGAGATACTAATGGGACTTTATGAGAATTATGGTGGAAATCAATTTAAAATGGGTATAGCAGTCTGGCTTGCATTCTGAAAAGTTTGTGAGAGAAGGTAGTACCGCTACCTTGGAAGTCAAAACTCAAAAGGCTTATTGGGTAAGCTTTTCGCTAATTTGGAACGGTAGCTTTATTTCCGCGCCCGCTGTACTAGCAGGAGCATAAGACATTAGACATCTGGTGAAAAAGATGTAGAGACGTTAAATTTAATGTCTCTACAAGGGTTCTAACCAACACATAATTCATTTCTGGAGAGGTCTATTACATCCTTTGCACAGTTAAAGTCAAGCCGGACTTTGTTAAAGATACGAATATCAGGTTTTTATATGCTCTAAGTTACTTTCTATTTTTGAGCGCAACTTTTGATCAGGCTCTCATTGCTTGTTTTCCTGTCCATCGCTGCCAGCGAACTATCGCCTCATTGGCTCGCTCAGGATTTTCGTCTCCAGCAAAACAAATTCGTCTTAAACGTTCACAGGAAATTAGCACTTCACCATATCCTAAAGAAGGGGTAATGACAAAACTACCGGGTTTGGTGAAAAAGCTTACTAAATAAGAAACAATACCTTCAATACCCTCAATGTGAGTATTATGGTTTGGTTTGAGCAGAGGTTCGCGGGAGTAAATAGCAACGTATATATTCCCTATAACTAACTCAAATCTAAAGGGCATTTGACTGCATCTGCAAAGATCGTAGATAGATCCCTCACAACGCATTACAGCTACAACATGAGCTTCGTCTACTAAGTAGTCATGCTTCCAAGAACAACAAGGAGGAGCGATCGCCAATGCAGCATTAGATGGTAATAGTTGAATAAAATCTTCCTTGGTGGTATCGCCGCAATAAATCATGTGTCGGTCAAGAATCCAGGCTTCGTCAGTCTGTGTCTGAATTTCATCAGTCTTAATATTTTTTGATATACGTTGAGTTGGCTTGCTAGACTCTTTGGCTTCCTTCTGGGCTATAGCATTTTGAAGAGCAATTAACTGAAGTTTCTTTTGTTTCTCTCTTGCTTGTTCTGCTAGCTTTTTCTGCTTTTCGAGTTCGACTCTTTTTTGTTGTGTTCTAGCTTCTTCTGCCGCGATTTCTGCTTGTTCTGCTTCTTGTCGTTCTTTACTACCCTCCCTGGCTATTTTCAGTAACGCTGAGGTATTCCGAGCAATTGGCGTACCTTTAATCATCTCTTTTACTTCTGGAACGATATTTTTAGCAATTTGTTTACCGTACTGAAAAGTGCGCTCCGTATAGCCTATCTCTTTTGCCAACTCCACTGTTGTTTTCGGCGGTGGTGAAATATTTTCACCACCTCTTTGAGTAAACTGGTTGTCCCCTACCTTTGCCCTCAGCCCCATCCGTTCTAGAATCCGGTCACGTTCCAACCATAATTCAGATCGTTCTAGAGCATCCAATTCGCTACGAATCAAGTTTTCATCGATTTCTGCTAGACGGGCATGGTCTGTGTCTTCGCAAGTAATAATATGACACTCAATCTCTTGAAAACCAATGAGCTTACAGGCAGTAAGACGGTGCAAGCCTGCAACTAGATTGAAGTCTTGGTCTAAAGTAATAGGGTTTAAAAGTCCATTAGCTTTGATGGACTCCATCAACTCAGCGACTTTTTGGTCATTGAGAGGACGCCTGTTAGGCAGAATATTGACACGACTAATGTCAATGAAGGACATAACATTCTTTCTCTATTAATCCAAAGTTTAATTGAAGTGTCGTAGTCAAAAATTCAAAAGACACTATTATAAGTTTTATGAAGTGTTTAAAATTGTCTAGCATATCTTTTAAAAGCTTTACTGTATGTTGAACTGGGAATAAATACAATTCAATGGTATGCACCTCCAACTACCAAATACATATTTCAATAAACTATAGTTGATTATTAGTATAAGTTATTGTATAGAAATTTAGCTGTAAAGCACTGTTACTGAGGGGTTTGTTGGTACACTGAAGTGCAATCTAGATTATGAGTTTGTTAGTAGCAGCTCTGGGGGCGGCGTACTACCCGCTACGCAAGTACTTAATGCTCAGAGTTTCTCCTATAATCTATCTAAATCTAAATTATACAAAAATAATATACTCTCATTGGCAGATATTTGTAATACTGCTATCTCTCTTGAGATACAAATGAGATGAAGGAATATAGTTTTGCTGTGTTACTAAACATAAACTGTTGGAATTCAGTAAAACTTATATATCTAATCGGTAATTTGATACTCTATCAGGAAGCAATCGTTCCTGAGATAGTTGTAACAAAAGGCTACTTCTGTCAAGATGTTTGTAAATTTCTTAAAATTCTTTTTTAAACCCGATTGATATAAAGGGTAGAACAATAATGAAATCAGTTGCACAAACAGAACCTCTTTCTTTAGAGAAGCATGTTGGAGTAATAGATTACCAAGTCATCCATACTACTAGCGGTCGCTTCCGGATTAAAATTCCTCGATTATCTCAAGATCTAGAGTATGCTAACCAACTTAGTTGGTCGATTGAGTCTTTTGACTTCATCATTAGTGTTCGCATCAATCCAGCAGCAGAATCATTAATCATCCACTATCAAGAAAACCTTGTTTCTAGTACTACAGTTCAAGAAAGCCTACTGATGATTATTCAGCAGGCAGCGTTAGCTGAAACTTCGTCAGAAATTGCCCAGAATAAGACAGAATTTAAACCAGCAATCGACTGGATGATAGAGAGAGTTGGGATGCCTGTCTTTAGTTTGGGATTGACACTTATCGCCCAACAACTCCTACCGATTCCGCCTTTGTTGCTAGCAGGAGTGGTAGCTGTTGCAGCAATTCCGTTTATTCAACGTACACTCGATCTCATGTTGACAGAGCGTCGTTTGGATGCGGATATTCTGGATATCCTCTGGATGAGTTTTTATACAATCAAAGGTGACTTTGTTGGTCCAGCATTAATGGTCAGCCTCATCGAGTCAGGAGATGTACTAAGAGATGCTACTGCCCGTGCTAATGAACAACAAATGTTAGATTTGCTGCAAGGAGTAGATAAGTACGTCAGGATAGAACGGAATGGACAAGAGGAGCGTATTCAATTAAGTGAAGTGAAAAAAGGCGATCGCATTGTTGTCTATGCAGGTGAGACAATTCCCGTGAGCGGCCGAGTATTAAGGGGTACTGCCCTGATCGACGAACACAAGCTAACGGGTGAATCTAAACTAGTTTCTCGCTCAGAAGGACAAGTTGTACATGCTTCTACCCTAGTATTACAAGGTAAGATTTGTGTCCTCACAAAACGAACTGGCAAGAATACTCGCCTCGGATTAGCAGTGCAGCTGATGCAATCTGCCCCAGTACATGATACTCGCGTGGAAGATTACGCCTCTAAAATCGCCAATGCACTCATTGCACCTACTCTGTTATTAAGTGGAGTCATTTTTGCCCTGACGCGAGATGTATCGAGAGCAGTTGCCCCCCTCCACCTTGACTTTGGACACGCGATTCGGATTGCAGTTCCCACAACTGCCCTTGCAGCCGTCACTTATGCTGCTCGCCAGGGAATTTACATTCGCAGTGGTCGAGCTTTGGAAATGCTAGCACGACTAGATACCGTCGTTTTTGACAAAACGGGAACATTAACTCAAGGAAATGCAGCAGTTGTGGCGATTGAAACAGCACATGATCGCATTTCGCCCCAAGAAATACTAGCACTTGCTGCTTCTGCTGAACAAGGTAATTCTCACCCCGTAGCTAGTGCTATTATTCGCTGTGCTGAAGAAAATGGAGTTGAAATCAAACCTTCTACAACCAAGGACTATCGTATTGGCTTAGGGATTGTTGCCCTGATTGAGGATACAAAGGTTTTAGTGGGTAGCGAATTGCTCCTACAACAAGAGGGTATTAATTTAGATGCCATCCACAAAAAATATCCAAGCTTGAAAACAAGCACTTACTCTGTTGTTTATGTGGCTAAGAATAATCAACTACTGGGAGCTATTTTGTTTACTGATCCTCTGCGCTCAGAAAGTACAAAAGTTGTTAAATCTTTACAATGTCAAGGTATGACAACTTACATGTTAACAGGAGATAACCAACGTGTAGCAAATCATGTCGGTACTCAATTAGGCATCAGTCAAGATCACACTTATGCCCAAGTTTTCCCAGACAAAAAAGTTGAAGTTATCTGTAGCTTAAAAGACAGAGGACGGACAGTGGCATTTGTTGGTGAAGGTATTAACGATGCTGCTGCTCTTGCTCATGCCGATGTCTCAATATCTTTTCTGGAAGGTAGCGATATTGCCCGAGAAACCGCTGATGTAGTACTTTTGGATAACGATCTGCAAGGCATTGCCCATGCCATTGCCATTGCTAAACGAGCAATGGAAATTATTTATCAGAATACAGCGATCGCTGCAATTCCTAATATTAGCGTTGTCATGGCAGGAGTTTTATTCGCTCTAGATCCAGTGTTAGGAGTAATCATCAGCAATGGTTCAGCCTTACTGGCAGAACTAAACAGTTTCCGACCTCTATTTGAGCCTGACACAGATCCTAACTCACATATAGTAGACGAATCCTTAATCTCTACGTTTGCTAATTCTAAGGAAGTCAGTACTTCCAGCAACACCAAAAAAAAGACAACAATTATTTCTGATTTATTGCCTATTTAAAACATAAAATATGTGACAATCGTAATATAGACTTCTAATACCAATTTATTGTAACGATGCACTTAATAATTACTCCCACCTCCGGTGTCCTTTCAAAGCACCGGGGGATAACAGGGGGTAGAATTAAGCTCAATTTTATAGAGAAATGGTATGAGCAAGTCAAAGATATAACTCACATCAAGAGGTTATCATCATGCCTCGCTGCCCCATCTGCCATAGTAAGTACATTCATCACAAGGATGATTATTGTCCTTGCTGTAATTGGAATCTGCCACCTTATCCATTTCCTATGGGGTGGATTCCAGAAATTGTTCAAAAAGAAAACACCAGATTGGCTTGGGCAAAAAAAATATGGACAGCCTTACAGTTAGCCCAAGAAAGATTCAAGCAAGCACAGATGCAGCTTGAGCAAGCAAATCAACGTGCATCACAAATTAGTTTGCA
The DNA here is from genome assembly GCF_059505505.1 of Pelatocladus sp. NCBI lineage: Bacteria > Bacillati > Cyanobacteriota > Cyanophyceae > Nostocales > Hapalosiphonaceae > Pelatocladus > Pelatocladus sp. Next base: position 6,701 of record NZ_JCACKS010000046.1, read on the forward strand.
GTTTGAACAAAGCTATCAAGAACGATCTGCTCTTGCTGAAACGTTGCATAAACAAGAAGCCAGACTAGCACTATTGCAGGAGCAGTTGCAGCAATCGACTCGAGAGATGGCACAACTGCGAACTGAACTAGATGGCATTAAACAAGAGCGCAAGCACAAGCATACGATAGTACCCCACTTCCAACTACAGAAAGTTTCTTCATCAGTCAAATTACAAGAGTTTAGCTTTGAAGTTGTAACCTTAAACAACCGGGGACAACCAATTAACTGCTCTATTAACAAGGCAGAATATTTTCAAGAACATTTGGGAAATAGTGTGTTTCTGGACATGATTTACATTCCAGGAGGAACATTTTTGATGGGATCTCCTGAGGATGAATTAGGTCGAGAGAGCAATGAAGGACCCCAACATCCAGTAGCTCTCCAACCTTTCTATCTCAGCCGATTTCCCATTACTCAAGCCCAGTGGAAGGTAATTGCCCAACTTCCGCAAATCAACAGATACCTCAACCCAGACCCCTCCAATTTCAAACACCCAGATATTCCCGTCGAGAAAGTCTGCTGGCATGATGCTGTTGAGTTTTGTGCAAGACTTTCCCAACTCACAGGGCATAGTTATCGACTACCAAGTGAAGCAGAGTGGGAATTCGCCTGTCGCGCTGGAACTACAACTCCTTTCCATTTTGGTGAAACTATAACCTCTAACCTTGCTAATTACGACGGTAGCTATATTTACGGTTCTGGAACAGAAGGACCATATCGTCAACAGACTACATCTGTTGGGTGTTTCCAAGTAGCCAATGTTTTTGGATTATCTGACTTACACGGCAATGTCTGGGAATGGTGTGCTGATTCTTGGCATGAAAACTATCAGGACGCGCCTTCTGATGGCAGTATTTGGCAGTTGGATGAGTCTAACAACTATCGTGTATTGCGAGGTGGAGCATGGTATTGCCTTCCCACCCTCTGCCGTTCAACTCAGAGGCACTGGGATCAGGCAGACCATGCAGGTAGTGGCACTGGTTTTCGAGTAGTCTGTTTTGCAATTTCAGTAAATCCCAAAGTTTTCCTCAACGGCGATCGTTAACCAGAGCCTAAGTACGAACAAGCAGTAAAAATCACTTTTCATCTAGTAAAAACTTATTATTTGTAATAAAAGCTTCAAAAATGAAAAAATAAAGGATATTAGTATCTCAAGTTACAAAATCTTGGCGATCGCTCTTTTGGAAAAAATCTTGCGATTTACTGAATTTAATTTTTTAAGTCGGCTAAGGTTCATTCCACTCCCAAATTGGTGCGGAATGAACCCTAGCTGACTTTCTGTAAGTTCAGAAATCAAATTGGATGGCTATAGTTATTTATCCTTAATTTATGATATAAAAAAAATGAGAGTAAAACTGTAAAACTCAATTTTTTAAAAATCAGTTCCAAAAGCAGCTAACTAGTTGCTTTTCTTGTAATTTTTGAAGTTTTGTCCAGCAATTACCCATTTAGCTTGTATCTTGCCATCAGCAATATCTAAGTCTCATAAATATACATTTATGCAACTTGATGTTGACTTATTAAAATTCATCATTCGTTTCACTAAGCCTAAGCTGGGATAAGGATGATGGAGTTATGTTTTTTATTTTTCAATAGAGAAAAGTGAGGATAAACGTGTCGCCACAACAAGTAAAACAATTCCATCAACTAAAGCAATTCCATCAACTAATTCTTCAAGATTCTTCCTTAAAAGAGCGTTTAAAGGTAGCGACAGACCAAGCCAGTCTCGTGAGCATAGCAGTACAGTTGGGAACCGAACTAGGTTATAGTTTTACCTACCAAGAAGTCGAGGCATATATAGATCAAAATATATTAACTTTGATGAGACAATTTTTATTCTAATATCATTGATTAACATCTTTTCCTCATCATAGCTAGAAGAATTTATTATGTCCCTCCCGATTTGCAAGGAGGGGCTAATAAGTCGGTAGACATAAATAGTGATCGTTGAGATAAGGCAAGGCTCAAAAGGGTTTGAGCCTTGTTTCCTTTTATTAACACGGTTTGATTTTATTGTGCCGACTTACTTAGCATTTTGGATTCTGAAATATCTAGTGGTTAAGCCTTGTAGCTATCCATCTGTCGCAATTATTTTTCCAATTAGTACAAAAACTTACGTTGCTACAAATATATCTGAACTAAACTATTAAAAACCGTTATATCTGGAAATAATATATTTTTATCAGGATTTATATGCTCATATCAGCAAGCACTTTATGGTGCTGTCTATCGTTACTATAAGCAATAAAATTTTTATCAGGAATAAACTATATTAATTGATCGTATAATATGTTGAATTTAAATTTTCTTTGCAAATTGATGAGTTACTTCAAAAAAGCTTAATAAAACTTTCTGTCTTTATATTTGATTTTTTATGTAAACTCTTCTTTAATTAGAGATAGACTAAATTTAGAAACACACATCACGCTTCTACGCATAAATCATTTCTCGTGGAATGGTTATTTTGTTGTATTCACTTTTGAGACGACTGTTTCGGGACTAGCGTGAAAATGAAATACCAGTCGGATAATTGATATAAAGTAGAAAAGTCATGAATGATTGGTACATTATTAAATTGCAACTCCCTTAGTTTGTTTCAAAAAATAAGATTGCCAAAACTTTATATCTTGTCTAGGTTTTGGTAATTAGATGATTGTCTAACTATAAGACTCATCAACTTCTTTTATCGTACCATCAAAAGGTAAATCAAATTTCAAAAATGACTTGATTTTTCCCATAGTTAGTATTTCAAAGCTTGGCAACAAATTCCTACCAAACTTTGATCTATTCATGATTATTCAGGAGACGAGGCATATTAATCCACACTAAACGCGCAACCCTTCGTAAAACGAACGGTTTTTTGCAACAATCTTGAGAATAGTGGCAACAATCCGATTCATTTTGAGAACCTACCCTCAATTGAAGTTAGCCAAGCTAATAAACCAGGCATAGTTGCACGTTTTGTGCAGGTTTTTCCCTCGACCAATTAAAAACTTCCTGAATAAATAGTTACAAACTGTAAAGACTTGCAAAAATGTACAGCAAGTTATTGCCTTAAAATTTGTACCTCAGACAAAAACTCAATTTAGGAGTGCCTTATGACGGTTACAGCAGTTGCGGATAGATTGGTTATATCAGTAGAGGCTCACTCCAGTCAGGCAGAAAACATTCATTACCAGGTTGTGCATTGGATACCAGGACGTTTTCGCATCCGAATTCCTCGACTACATGAAGATGAAGAGTACACTAACAAACTTAACTACGTTCTTGACACAATCGAATTTGTGACGGAAGTCGAAATCAATGCCCAAGCTAGTTCCCTAGTAGTCGGTTACAAACATCAACCAACTGCAACTGCCATTGCTATAGTTCAAGAAAAGCTATTCACTGCCATTCAGCGAGCATCTGAGGTTGAAGTTCCTCTCGGATGGACAGGGGAAGGTGAAGAGAAAAAAGCTGATAATGAGATTGATTTTGTAGAGCGATTAGGATTTCCGATTGCTGGTTTAGTGTTGAGTGTAGGAGCACTGGTTGGCTTGCCAATACCAGGTTTTGTAATTGCAGGTGTTGTATTTATTGGTGCCATGCCAGTCTTTAAACGAGCATGGGAAGCAATTCAACAAGACCGTCAACTTACTATTGACTTTCTTGATGGTTTGGCAATCTCCTTACATACCCTCCAGGGACACTACTTTGCACCTTCTTTTATGTTGGGTTTAGTAGAAAGTGGTGAAGTAGTTCGAGATATGACTGCTCGTGGTAGTGAGCGAGCAAATCTCGACCTGATGTCTTGTTTGAATAAAACCACCATCGTCATTCGTGATGGTCAGGAAGTGGAAATCGACACCAAAGATGTGGTAGTGGGCGATCATGTCCTGGTGTACCCCGGTGATCAGGTTCCCGTTGACGGCATCATCTTGACAGGTACTGGCATTCTTGACCAGTGCAAGTTGACTGGAGAATCAGTTCCTGTGACTCGTCGAGAAGGCGATGAGGTGTTTGCTTCAACGCTGTTAGTAGATGGTAACTTGACGATACTGACAGAACGAACTGGTAATAATACTCGTGCTGGTGTGATCGTCAACTTGATGCAAGCGGCTCCAGTGCATGATACTCGTGTAGAAAACTATGCGGCGACAGTGGCGAATCAGTTTGTGCTACCCACCCTGTTGATTGCTGGTGGTGTTGGACTTGCTTCGGGCAATATGAATCGAGCAGTTGCTCTGTTAACACTAGATTTTGGTACTGGCATTCGTGTTTCCGTACCTACAACAATTCTCTCTGTACTCACCTACGCCGCTCGTAATGGCGTTCTCATCCGCAGTGGTCGAGCTATTGAAATCCTGGCAACTATCGACACCGTTGTCTTTGACAAGACAGGAACATTGACCATCGGACACGCAGGCGTCAATGACATTGATATCATGGATAACCGCTTCACCAAGGATGAGGTATTGTGTCTAGCTGCTACTGCTGAACAAGGGCTAACCCATCCAATTGCTGAAGCGATCGTTCACAATGCCAGAGACAAGGGACTTGTTCTCAAGGAATGTGAAGAATGGGAGTACAAGGTTGGTCTGGGTGCAGCAGCAAAAATCGATGGAATGCAGATCATTGTAGGTAGTCCCCGGTTCATGACTCAGGAAAACGTCGATCTAGATGAGTATGATCGCTGCTATCCAGATGCCAAGTCTGGGGGACAATCTCTGGTTTACGTGGCAGGTGATGGCAAACTTATAGGTGTGATTCGCTATAGTGATCCACCACGCGAAGAAAGTAAGGCAGTGATCAAGGAACTAAAAGAAATGGGCATCAATGCTTATATGTTAAGCGGTGATGTCACACGAGTAGCCAGAGCGATCGCTGGCAATCTGGGCATGAATCCTGATAACATCTATGCAGAAGCCTTCCCAGAGAAGAAAGTTGAAGTCGTCAAAGGATTGCACGACAGTGGTAAAACCGTTGCTTTCTGCGGAGATGGCATCAATGACTCGGCAGCTTTAGCATACGCAGACGTTTCCATCTCCTTTGCGGGTGCAACGGACATCGCCAGAGAAACGGCTGATGTGGTGTTGATGGAAGACGACCTACGCGGCTTAATCATGGCAGTCAAATGTGCCCGCCAAGCAATGGACATTATCTGGCAAAATACAGCGATCGTCGCAATTCCTAACCTCGGCGCTCTACTTTCAGGTATTTTCTTTGCTCTCGATCCTATTTTGGCAGTCGTCATCAACAATGGTACTGCTATTTTGGCAGAACTAAACGGTCTGCGTCCGCTGATGGGACCAAGTGACGTAACTCCATTAGGACATACACTTAGTGCTGCCGAAATTGCTGAAGAAGAAAATCGGCTTCACCAACATCAACCTGCACCTAATCAAGTTATACCAACCTATGATGTGAAGGTTGAAGAGGTTCTTGTTTCTTCTGAATTGCAATCCGAGATGAAAGACAAGCTAGCTAATACCAACGGACATAGCAACCATGAGAATGGGAATGGCAATAAAGAAAATCCTGCTATCAGTCTTAATGGAGCAAATGGTTCCCATACGCCCATTGACCAATATGCTTCTAACAGCAACGTTTAGCTAGAGAAAGCATGGGATATCCATAGGATGTCCCTTTCTCTGGTCATACTAAATTGGCATATTGATATCTGTCTTGACACTTTGTTTCAATTCAAAATGAACTCACATTCTGGAAACAATAAGCTAGATAAAGCTAAGTTAGAATTGTACAATTCCAAATTCAAAATGAACTCATATCTAGAAAAGCATAAGTTCAGCAAAGCCAACTTAGAACCCTGCAATTCCAAATTCACAATGAACTTATACCTAGAAAATAATGAGCTTAACAAAATATTTATATTTTGAATTAAAGCAAGGAATTTGTATGTTCCAAAGAATTTTAGTTGCGTTAGATAATTCGGCAATAAGTAAGTATGTTTTTGAGGAGGCACTGTCAATTGCTAAAGTAACCCACACACGCTTGATGCTACTGCATGTTTTGTCGGATTTAGAAATTGGCTATCCAAATGTCAAAAATTTAGATGAACATTTATATAAATGGGAAGAGTACAGTAAAAAGGGACTAGAACTATTAAAAACCCGTCAGAATATTGCCACTTACATAGGTGTCAATACTGATTTCACTCAAATCCCTGGATCTGCTCCCTCCACTATCTGCAAGCTTGCTAAATCTTGGAAGGCTGACCTAATTGTAGTTGGACACAAAGAAATGTCTCCCCTCCAAGAGTTAGCTAGGGGGAGTGTTAGCAACTATGTAATGCACTATGCACCATGTTCGGTATTAACTATACAACCAACATAACAATCAGCAGTGCTAACTAGAACAAATTTTCTGTCAATGAGGTTCATCTGACAATTTATATTTCATAACTTGGGAGATTGTTATGCTACACAGAATACTGGTTCCAATTGCTAGTTCTAATAGCGTTGGTAAGTTCCTTTTTCAGGAAGCACTCGACCTAGCAAAAGCAACTGGGGCAAACCTGAGATTACTACATGTTCTATCTTTGGACGACAAAGACACCCCCAGTATATTGTCATTAATGAATACTCCAGAAAGCAAAAAACGTTGGGAAGAGTTTGAAAAGCCCGGTTTAGATCTACTCAAATCTTTTGCAAATGAAGCAATTACAGCAGGTGTCTCAACTGAGTATTCCCAAATTTTAGGTAGCCCTAGCCGCATTATCTGCGATACAGCTCAAACCTGGGAGGCGGATTTAATTATCATGGGACGTCGAGGAATTTCAGGACTTAGTGAATTGATTTTGGGTAGTGTCAGCAACTATGTTACTCATCATGCACCTTGCTCAGTACTAGTAGTACAATCTTCAATTTTAGCCAAATCTGAAACTCTCAAAGAAAGTCAATTGGCAAATACTGTCTAATACAAAAGTGGATTTTAGACTTCTTTGAGATCAAAGTTTAATTGCTTTACTCAGCCTCCAAATATCTTACTCAAGATTATGTTTAACATTAACTTTTATAGTGTTTGCATATTATCTTGATATGCTGGTCTTGTTACGGGATTTTATATTGGGAAAAATGATTGAATTTTTCCCAGTTAATTAACAATACTTTGCTGATTTAAGGTGGTTCTATAACCAAAACAGTACTGAAAATAAGTACTGAATTGTAATTACTATGTTTAACCACCTCAAAGTTGTCACGTTCTTCATTTTCTCTAGTCAAACAATAAAACTTTAGAGTGATAACGATGTCAGTCACAAAATCTAATAAAGAGACATTCATCTCAACCAATCGCTTCATGTCCCGTAAAGATGCACTACTTTTACGGATGCTGATTTTTGTACCCATCTGCTTGATTTTGAGCAGACTGGATGTCGATCCATTGATTGTCTTTATCATGGCAGGTTTGGCAATTATCCCCTTGGCAGCCTGGATTGCCAACTTTACAGAAGCGATCGCCACTCGTATTGGCCCTACTTTTGGCGGTTTACTCAACGCAACTTTCGGCAACGCGACTGAAATGATTGTCTGCATAGTTGCCCTTCGAGCCGGACTTCTAGAAGTAGTCAAAGCTAGTTTGATGGGGTCAATGATGGCAAACCTACTATTAGGTCTAGGTTTAGCTCTCTTCTTAGGTGGATTGCATATCCCAAAGCAACCTTTTAAACTGAATGCAGAAAATCTTGGTACTGTTGCTCGGATTAATGCCTCTCTGCTTAACTTGGTAGTTGTTTTTTTGCTAGCACCGACTGCAATAGAGATTACTTCTATTTCTTTACACCTGCAAACAACCAATGATTTTTCCTATATTGCATCAGCACTTCTGCTCATCTGTTACATCTTGATGCTTTTGTTCTCAATGAAAACTCACAGCTATCTTTACGGATTAGATGAAGATCCCGAGCCTGAAAGCTATGGCAGTGAAGCTAGAGGATTATACAAGTTAAAACTTCACATCGGACTGCTTTTGGGAACAACAATAGTTCTGTTATTTGTCTCTGAAGTACTTGTAAGTAGTTTGGAAGAGGTGATCGCCACCACAGGATTGACAGAGCTTTTTACTGGTGTCATTCTTATTCCTATGTTTGGTGCAGCAGTTGAAATCATTACCTGCGGAATATGTGGCACAAAAAATAAAGTTGAGTTGGCATCTTCAGTTGCTATTGGCTCCAGCCTACAGATTGCAATGTTTGTGACTCCTATTTTAGTTTTTGCTGGTTTGATTATCGGTAAGCCAATGAACTTGGACTTTGACAACTTTACAGTATTGGGATTGGGCATTGCAGTTTTAATGACTAATTCTGTCAAAACCGACAGACGGGCCAACTGGCTTGAGGGAATATTACTGTTGATAACCTATGCCATGCTAGCTACTGCTTTTTTCCTGCATCCTTCTTTAGGGATCAGCGCAAACGCACCTTAAAGTGGCATAGACATGATTGACAATTGAATGTACCCACATTCCGCACTTTGTTTTGTAATATGCTTGTCTTATGAAGTTTGGGCTAATGCGTAGTTAAATAGCGATCGCCAAAAGCTTTATATTTACCATGTAGATGAAATGATGTCCCATCAAGATGTGAATATTTTGTATCTATCTTCAGGGTAAGAGCATCTCAATCAGGCTTGACATAAGGAATCAGAAGAATCTAATAGACCCATCCGAAAACTCACAAGCCAATACATGCAAGGATTTGAGACCAGTCCT
>NZ_JCACKS010000047.1:0-15423 GCF_059505505.1 Pelatocladus sp.
CCCCGTAGCAACATCAGTTTAGAATCCCCCGTGTTTCAACCGGGGGAGATGTCAAAGATTATTCCCATTTTTTTATTTTGCTCCAATCAATGGGAGAAAGTAAGAAAAGCTTCAGATTTAGCCCCGGCAGTTTGCATTATCCTATTCTCAAACAGGTTGAGTCCACAAATACGCCATGTGTCAACTGCTAGGAATGAATTGCAATACTCCCACAGATATTTGCTTTTCTTTTGAAGGCTTTGCGGCACGGGGGGGAAAAACTGATGATCACCGCGATGGTTGGGGTATTGCTTTTTTTGAGGGTAAAGGATGTCGAATGTTCATTGATGCCAAACCCTCGATAAATTCTGCCATAGCAGAATTAGTCCGATGCTATCCGATTCACTCCACCCATGTAATCGCCCATATTCGCAAAGCAACTCAAGGTGAAATTATTCTCGAAAATTGCCATCCCTTTCGTCGGGAACTGTGGGGACGATATTGGGTATTTGCTCACAATGGTGATTTACTAGAATTCAATCCTACGGGTATGCAATATTATCAACCTGTAGGCAATACTGACAGTGAAAAAGCTTTTTGCTTGATTTTAGAAACCATACGTCAAAGTTTTCCTGAAGGTAGACCCTCTCTGGAAAAAATATATCCTGTCTTGAGAGATATAACTGATCAAATTTCGACAAAGGGTGTTTTTAATTACTTGTTATCAGATGGCGAATACTTTTTTACTCACTGTTCTACAAAACTTTGCTATATAGTCAGACAAGCCCCCTTTGCTGCTGCTCACCTGATTGATCAAGACGTGACAGTAGATTTTAGTGAATTGACAACTCCAAGCGATCGCGTTGCTGTGATTGCTACGACTCCTCTCACCGACAACGAAGTTTGGACACCCATCAAACCGGGGGAATTGCTAGTATTTCAAGATGGTTTACCTTTGAAGTTAAGTTAGTCCTCTACTCGCGCACGACAATTAAAGACTTGTCATATCATGTCCAATTAATCATTTTATATTCCCACTGCGATCGCAAGATGATCTGTTCTCTTTCCAATATCTAAAACAGTCTGTCCAAAACTAACCTGCGAAGACTCTTTGCAACACACCAAAATCTTTTGTCAGTCTGCTCAAGCGAATTTTTGTGGGCGATCGCGACGTAACTCTACCATAGAAACTAGAAACTGAACTGCTCTGTATTATAGGTATTTTACTGTGGAGCAAGACCTTCGAGAGCAACTCAAATTAATTGTCGGACAGTCCCTCAGTGAATCTCAGACTCCTGGTGCTGCGATCGCTATACGTATCAATGGTCAGGCTTTTCTTGAAACAGGCATTGGCTATCAAGATCACGAACATCAGGTATCACTGCCCACAGATGCTAATTTCTACATCTACAGTATCACTAAAACTTTGATCGCAACGGCATCGCTGCACCTGGTTGGCGAAGGATTTCTTGAACTGGATGCGCCTGTGCAAAATTATTTGACTGATTTTCCGCTAGATCTCTCTGTCACACTTCGCCAACTTTTAAGTCATACTAGCGGATTACCAGATTACGGTGGTGTACCTGCATATTCTGAGGCTATCAAAGCAAATCCCAGTTATCCTTGGTCAACAGAAGCATTTCTTGACCTTGCCTACAGGCAAGGACTACAATTTGTACCGGGTAAAGGATGGGCATATTCAAACATCGGCTATTTGTTACTCAAATGTATTCTTGAGAAAACAACAGGTTTATCGATACAGAAGCTCTTAAATAAAATTATTTTCAGTCCTCTGTCTTTGAAAAAAACCTTTGTTCCAACAACTTTATACGATGTTGATGAACTTACGCCAGGATATACCGCTTTTTTCAGTGGAGATCAACTGCAAGATATGACCCGCATTTACCATCCAGCGTGGGTCGCGCATAGTGTCGTGATCTCAACTGCACCAGAACTTGCAAAAATTATAGACGCGCTGTTTACAGGTCAAATCCTTGATCTGTCACTCGTTGAGCAAATGTCTCGCCCCATTCACAACCTCGGAAAGTATAAGTTATTTGAAAATCTAGGATATGGATTGGGGCTATTTGTAGATACAGAGTCTTCACACGGAAAGGTTAAAGGACATACAGGGGAAGGGCCAGGATATTCAGTCGCTGCATTTCATTTTCCAAGACTGGCGGGTTATGGTACAACAATCGCAGCACTGGTTAATCGAGATAAATCTGATTATGGATTAGCTCTGGTTTATAAAATAGCTGACGTTATTGAAAGTATCCCGGCGATTAGAAATTGTGGCTACACAAACTAAGTCCGAAGACACGGATTAACAAAAATCAAAGGTATCCCGGCGATTTCTAATCGCCTGGTGCAAAATCTCTTTTTACCTTTACCATATATACGCGACTTGCACTGCAAAGGAGTATCTCTGTGCAGCCTGACTTACTAGGCTTGGAAATAACTAAGGGAGAATTGAAACGTTTAACTGGTGTCAAACCAGAAGTTTTCCTCCTACCTTCGATGATGTCTAATCGCCAACAGCGATTTGCATTTCTACTCAAAGAAGTGCGGGAAACATTGCTTTTGATTTTGTTAATTACCGCATTAATTTATGGGTTAATTACTCTGACAATGGGTTCCCAAATTGGCTTAGGAATTATCTTACTAATTGTCGTAGCGATCGCAGTGGTAGTTGGGCGTTGGTTGTGGCGACGTTTTCGTTATCCCAAATCATTAATAATTATTTTAAATGAAGTTGATAAATATCATGCAGGGGTGCAAGCAGTAGATAATCTTGACCAGCAAGCCATCTCAGAAAACCCAGAAAATAATAGTCATGATCGAGAAAATGTTATTTCTGCACTGCAATTGGTGAGAGAAGATTTAGTTCGTGGTTTGAAAATCGAGCGACTATTAAGGGATAATAAAAAATCGCTTACTGAGCAACAAGAGTTGTCTGTCAATAATTTAGCTAATCTCCAAGCTTTGCAAGTTAGCAGTTCAGCAGGGGAATATGCTCAAATTCTCAATCAATTATTACAGATTGACTTAGATGTACAAAGCCAGATAAGAAAATTACAGTAAGTAGTTGGGGACAAATGACGACCCCAACGAGTTAGCTTTATTTATGTTGACTTACTTAGTAGCTCCCTTAATATAAAAATGATCATAAAGCCAAAAATAATCGTCCTTGATGATGATCCAACTGGTTCACAAACAGTCCACAGCTGTTTATTACTTATGCGTTGGGATGTGGATACTTTACGCATGGGATTGCAAGACGATGCACCAATTTTCTTTGTATTAACAAATACTAGAGCCTTACCGCCTGAGTCGGCTGCTTCTGTCACCACAGAAGTTTGTCAGAATTTGCAAGCAGCTTTAGCGGTTGTCCCCTCACCCCCTCCTACTCCCCCGCAAGCGGTGGAGGGACAAGGAAAAGATTTGAATGTCGGGGGGGATATGGGAGGATTTCTGATCGTCAGTCGTTCTGACTCGACTTTGCGAGGACACTACCCAATTGAAACCGATGTGATTGCTGAAGAACTCGGCCCTTTTGATGCTCATTTTCTCGTCCCGGCTTTTTTTGAAGGTGGACGTATTACCCGCGACAGCATACATTATCTAATTGTTGATGGTGTTCCTAAACCTGTGCATGAAACAGAGTTTGCCCGTGATTCTGTTTTTGGCTACCATCACAGTTACTTACCCAAATATGTAGAAGAAAAAACACAAGGACGGATTCATGCAGACTCCGTAAAAAGATTTTTACTTGCAGATATTCGTAATGGCAGTTTAGAAGCCTTGATGAGCCTGAGTGGTAATCAGTGCTGTGTTGTAGATGGAGAAACTCAAGCGGATTTAGATCGTTTTGCTCAAGATGTTTTAGCAGCAGCAAGTCAAGGTAAACGCTTTTTATTTCGCAGTGCTGCCAGTATTTTAACAGCTTTGGCTGCTTTACCTGAGCAAGCGATCGCACCGGAAAATATGGCTGAGTATGTACGCAATGGCAAACCAGGGGCTGTGATTGTGGGTTCTCATGTCAAAAAAACAACTCAGCAGCTAGAAGCACTACTACAAGCAGAAGGTACATTCGGGGTTGAAGTTGAAGTGGCGCGTTTATTGGATGATGTCGATCAATCTGCCACATTGTTAAGCGAAGTCCTCGAAAATGTTCACACTGCTTATGCAAGCGGCAAAACACCAGTAGTTTACACTAGTCGCCAAGAACTTACTTTTAAAGATGTGAATACACGGTTAAAATTTGGGGCTAAAGTTTCCCGTTTATTGATGGATGTTGTCCGAGGTTTGCCAGCAGATTTAGGATTTTTAATTAGTAAAGGTGGTATAACTTCTAACGATGTCTTGAGTACAGGATTAGCCTTGACTTCAGCCCGATTACTCGGTCAAATCTTACCCGGTTGTTCAATGGTACGGACTCCAGCTGACCATCCGCAGTTTCCAAATTTGCCAGTTGTCCTATTTCCAGGTAATGTTGGTGATGCTAATGGCTTGGCAACTGTATTTCAAAGGTTGAGTCAAGAGTAAATACCCCCAAGGACGCACTGGCTTGGCTACACAAACCAAGTCCCTATGCGCGGACTAACCCAAAATCAAGAGTTTTAAACCCACGTAGGTGGGTTTTGTATGTATAGCTGCGACTTCTAGTCGCCAGGTGCAAGATATCAGTTCAAACGGACTCAAACACTTTCCTAGTCAGATTTATCTGACTTTAGCTATTAGCCAATAAATTTATTTATTGGCGGGATGAAAAGCTGATGCAAAATATGAGAAACTAAACTTTTGTGATTCGTAAACTAACTTTTGCGACTCGCAAACTAGCTTTTGCAACTCGCACACGAAGCTTTTACAACTCGTAAACTAACTTTTGTGATTCGCAAACTAGCTTTTGCAACTCGCAAACTAGCTTTTGCAACTCGCAAACGAAGCTTTTGCAACTCGCAAACGAAGCTTTTGCAACTCGTAAACTAACTTTTGCAACTCGTAAACTAGCTTTTGCAACTCGTAAACTAGCTTTTGCAACTCGTCATTTTCAAAGACGAATACGAGATTTTGTAATGCCGTTTTTAGGATCAGTTATGGAGACGCCTGTGTTTTGAAAATTTGTCAGAGTATCGGCTACAGTAGCTGATGGGTTCTTCTGCTTATAAACAGCCCACGCTCCTGTGACATGGGGAGCAGCCATCGAAGTTCCGTAGAAGTTACTGTAACTACCACCCGGAATCGAAGAGTAAATTGCTTCTCCTGGAGCCAAAAGAGATAGAAATGAAGCACTGTTAGAATAACTCGATACTTCATCAACAGCACCGACAGAACTACCATCTTTGGTAGAACCGACACTAATTGCTGATGAGATGCAACCAGGGAAACTCAGACCATTAGTGCTACCGTTATTTCCAGCAGCAATCACAGTAGCAATTCCAACAGAGCTAAGATTATCGATGATTGCTTTGAGGTCTTTACTGGTTGTATCACAGTTACTCGTATAGTTACCTTCTCCTAAGCTCATATTAACTGCTGCAATTGTGAAGTTGGAACGGAGATTGTAAACCTGTTCTAGACCTCGTATTTGATCACTCAAATAACTCAAGACACAGGGTGATGGATTTGGATCGCACTGGCTAGCAGAATTAAACCGAGAGAAGATTTGAATAGCAATGATTTTAGCGTCTTTGGCAACCCCAGAAAAGTTAGGGCCTTTACCCGCAGCGATTCCAGCCACATGAGTACCATGGTTACAGTCATTAATACTAGTGGCGCAATTAACTGCGGAGCCACTACCTACCTGTTGAAGCGATCCATTTGGGCATAAACTTGCACTTTGGTAGGCTGAATCAGTTGTTGAGTAACAAGCTTCTGAAACCACCTTACCTGCTAAAAAAGGATGGCTGGAGTCTACACCTGTATCTAAAATAGCAACTGTTTGCCCTGCACCTGTATATCCACTTTCCCAAACTTTATTAGCTCTAGTCACAGAAATACTTTCTGTCAGCGTCGTTGGTATAGCTATGTCTTCTTGAATACTAACGATGTTGGGATCAAATTGAAGAAGTGCCAAAGATCGAGCGTTGAGCTGGGCAGCAAAATAAGGAATTGTCTTAAACTTGGTGATGGCAGTGGGATTATAAGCTGAAAGTTTGGTCAAGACAACATTTTGTATTTGAGCGATCGCTGTTCTTTGACTCGGAACTAAAGTTGTTGCTAGCCTGCCTTCAGGTATAAAATTTGCTTTTAAACCAATGATGACTCTGACTTTGCCGTATTTGTTTGCTTTAGAAATTAGGTGATCAAGCTCTGGAGGATTGGTTTGTCCCAAGCTATCAGCAGGAGGGCTGATCTGAGCATGAGCCGGAGCTACCAGCGTTTTCAAGCTTACAAGAACTATAGATAAAGATGAAAAACAGGAAAAGTATAATAAACATGAGTGGATTGTTGAACCTAATCTCATTACTTATAATCCTTGTTGGACAAAAAATCCTTTGAAACCAGGAACTTATATTATTGGAATTTGGACAAAAAGTGAACTGCTAGTGCAACTCATAAAATAAAAATTACCATTATAAGCTGTCTTAATTCGTATTTAAGCGGAGGAACAAGAGGCTTTTGTTAAATAAATTTACACATATTTTCTACAGTTTCACTATAAAGTCTGATACATTCGACGACCAGACAAGAAAAGCCCATAAGCTTTCTGCCCATAACAAAGGGATTTATTTATATCAAGAATTTTGGGAAATGAGATGTTTTTCCCTTTTCCCTTGGTAGCATCCCAAATGTTCAAAAAACCCGCCTGCGATTGAAATCGCTTAAAGCAGACTACTTGATTTTATGAAGTCGTCTTGAGACGACTTGTGCTATTGGCTAACGGTTTAAACCCAAGCGCGGTATATTGAAAAAATTGGGATGCTCCCTTTCCCTTGAAGGCAGACAGAGGTGTTGCGGATGAACCAGTTTTGCAAATAATTCTGTAGAAATCGCGTTGTACAATTGTTGGAGCCACGATTTCAGTAGTTTGTTTCAAATCGTGCTTCCAAATTCTTAAGAGAATTTGTGCTAAATTCTTATACCAAGCCAGGGTAAACATCTATCATTTATATGAGCTTCTGAAGACAGGAATTTGTTCTGTCTGACTTGTGTTTGATAATTTACAACTTTCAACAACTCAGTATCAAAGACAAATAATTTAAGATTGTTAATTGCTCAGTTTTTCTCTTTAGGCTAGTGTTGCATGACTTCTGATTCTGCTATGCCCGATCTCAAGTCACATTCTGCTGTTGATGATGCAGAATCAATCTCCAGCCTTTCTGATATAGAGGTAAAGTTTACTGTTTCTGATCAAGATCAAGATACTGTTACAGAGACTGATTCTGTTGTTGATGATACGGAGTCCACTTCTATACTTCCAGAAGCGGAGATCAATTCTGTTCTGCTGTATTTAAAGTCCAATTCTGTCTCCGGTGAACTGGAATCAAATTCTGCTGTTGCTAGTGTAGAGTCTGATACAGTTGTGGATGCACAATTGCATGTTGACCTCTTGCATAAAGAGTTGCCTAAATCACCTCCAGCAGAAAATGGGGTCAAGAAGAATATCCAAATTCAGATGAAAACAGAGGAGGGAAAATTCTTATTAATTTTGCCCACAGAATCCCAACTGTCTGGTTCGGAACGAAATTGGAATGATCTTTGGCAACAATTAAAGGTACGACTTCATGGTAGCGATCGCTTGACCGCACCGAATACACCTGTGCATTTAGTAGCAAGCGATCGGCTTTTAGATGCAAGACAACTGCAACAACTCGCCGAATCTTTGAGCCAAGCGCAAATGCAACTGAAATCGGTTGCTACCAGTCGTCGCCAAACTGCGATCGCAGCAGTTACTGCTGGCTACTCTGTTGAACAAATACAACGAGAAAATATCCTTGCTTCTAATTCTAAAGTCAGCAACAAACCCTCAAAAGATGCTCTTTATCTAGAGATGACAGTGCGCTCAGGTGTAGAAATTCGCCACCCTGGAAGTGTCATTATCTTAGGAGATGTAAATCCAGGTGGTATCGTAGTTGCAGATGGTGATATTCTCGTGTGGGGTCGTCTCCGAGGAATTGCTCATGCTGGTGCTGGGGGTAATCGTGAGTGTCTGATTATGGCCTTGCAAATGGAACCAACCCAATTGCGGATCGCAGATGCTGTTGCTAGAGCGCCAGAAAAATCACCGATGCAATTTTATCCCGAAGTGGCATACGTGACACCACGAGGAATTCGTATCGGTAGGGCTAGTGATTTTTCTAAGACCCTATTTAATCGGATCAACCAAGAGCCATAAAGCTCTATTGTTATATATTTACAGAAACATCATCGAGCGCGTTTTTGTCATGACTCGCATTATTGTGATTAGCTCCGGTAAGGGAGGCGTGGGTAAAACCACTTGTACAGCCAATTTAGGCATGGCTTTAGCAAAAATAGGGCGTCAAGTAGCATTAGTTGATGCAGATTTTGGCTTGAGAAATCTAGATTTGTTGCTAGGACTAGAAAATCGCATTGTTTATACGGCGGTAGAAGTTTTAGCTAGGGAGTGTCGCCTCGAACAA
This sequence comes from Pelatocladus sp., assembly GCF_059505505.1. NCBI lineage: Bacteria > Bacillati > Cyanobacteriota > Cyanophyceae > Nostocales > Hapalosiphonaceae > Pelatocladus > Pelatocladus sp. Next base: position 8,586 of record NZ_JCACKS010000047.1, read on the forward strand.
GCATTGGTAAAAGACAAGCGTCAACCAAACTTAGTCTTGTTACCTGCGGCCCAGAACCGTACAAAAGATGCAGTCACTCCTGATCAGATGAAACTATTGGTAAATGCACTGGCACAAAAGTATCAATATGTGATTATTGATAGTCCCGCAGGTATTGAAATGGGGTTTAAAAATGCGATCGCCCCAGCCAAAGAAGCATTAATTGTTACTACACCTGAAATTGCTTCTGTCCGAGATGCTGATCGCGTCGTCGGGTTATTAGAAGCACAAGGTGTCAAACGCATTCATTTAATAATTAACCGGATCAAACCCGCAATGGTACGGGCAAATGATATGATGTCTGTGCATGATGTTCAGGAACTTCTGGCAATTCCTCTAATTGGGGTGATCCCGGATGATGAGCGCGTTATAGTCTCTACCAATCGCGGCGAACCTTTAGTATTAGCAGAAACTCCCTCTTTAGCGGCTACCGCATTCGATAACATTGCTCGCAGATTGGAAGGTGAAACCGTCGAATTTCTTGAACTCGACTCACCCAACGACAGCATCTTCTCTCGTCTCAGAAGATTGTTGTGGACAAAAATAATTTGATGTTTTCTCCATCTGTCCATACTTAGCAGCAATGATCATTGAACTTCTAGAACGATTATTTACTCGTAATTCTGACGTTAACAGTCGCAACCAAGTTAAGCGTCGCCTACAATTAGTAATTGCTCACGACCGCGCTGATTTAAGCCCCCAAATGATCGAAAAAATGCGGCAAGAAATATTGGATATTGTTTGTCGCTATGTCGAAATCGAAACCGAGGGTTTAGAGTTTTCTTTAGAAAGCAATCAGCGAACAAGCGCTTTAATCGCCAATGTTCCTATACGTCGGGTTAAAGAAGAATCTACAGAAAATAATGAGAATAAAGAAAATAAAGAAAAGAATGAATTGGAAAGTAGTGAGATTACATAGTTATTCGCATTTTTATTAAGTAGTCGATAAAAAGATATTAGTTAAATTCAAGGTGTGCTACAGCATTCCTAAATTTTTAGTTAACAACAAGATCCCCGACTTTTACCCGGAGGGTAAAAGTCGGGGATCTTGAGTGTGAATTTTTACAAATACAAATAATTTATGACTGCTAAGTACTTAGGCAAAAATATTTATGCTCTGGTGAGTCAATTTGATTTAGCTCTAACGCTTGCGATTGCGTCGTTACGCTCCGCTCATTTTGTCGGTGGTTCTGAGTTTTCGATAGTGAGTTTCTTAATATGCTGATCTAAATTTTGCAACAGGTTATTGAGAGCATTGAAAGACTCTATCTGACTAGAGTTAACATTGCGGCTAACTAATATTCTCTCTTGTAATTCATGCAATTTATAGCTAAGTTGTTGAGAGATACTTAAGGCATCACGACTAAGACGGGTTAACTGTTGTTGTTGATAAAATTTTAACGCTGCTCCTCGTAGTACCTGAAGGGTAGCTTCTTCACCGTACATACCTGGCATAACTCGCAAGCGTAATAATAAACGATCTTGTTGATATAGACATTCTCTCTCGACTTGTTTCGGTTCTGCAAGCGTGATTACAGGAAGAGAACCAAATCTTTTCAACTCATTCATGACTCCTTGAAAAACGGATAGAGGTACTTTCTCTAATACTGATTGCAAAACTCCATTTTCACTCCACAGAATTCTGCCTGTGTAAGGTAGTCTTTCTAAATACAACCGACCAATTCCTCCTGCTAAAACCCTACCCAATAATTCTTCTAATAATTTTTTTGGTGGTAAGGTTAACAGTGTTTCTACAGGAGAGAATTCTTCTGCCGTTGGGACTGATAAAATCGGTAAGTTTCCTGTGGTTACAACATGATAATTCCCTTGTTCTGTTTGTTTTGCTTCTGTTGTATGGGGATTTGTAACGACTACAGGATGAGACATACTATTTGCTTGTGGGTTAGGCAAAGAATCTAATTCTAGGAGAGTATTTTCAGTTTGAGTCAAGTTTGAATTCGTTGGTGGTTGGGGAGTGGATGTTGATTGCTGTTCTGGCTGTTCTTGGGTTGCTGAGTGAGATGTATTTTTGTAGTTTAGGTATGATGAAAGTATTTTGCGGTGAATATCGCCTGTAATATTTTTAAGTACTAATGTACAGTTGATGTAAGACAAGATACGATGAACGTAATCTAATGCCGCATTATCTTCTTGATTGACCATACCTAACAACAAGCTGTTATCTTCCATTTTCAATGGCACAACTTGATGGTATAGGCAAGCTTCAAAGGACAGAAAATTCTCGATCAGCTGGAATACTTGCTCGCGTTCTATTCCTTGCTTACATAGTATTTGTGTATCGGATTGTACTTTTTGCTGATCGCTAAACTCTGTATTGGTTGATTTGTCCTTTGAAGACAACATAGGCTTAGATTGCTTGATATTTGTATATCCTATTCTGCCCAGAAACTTTTTGGCAGTAAACACATCATGATATTTAGATAAATAAAAGTTAAATTAGCTACAAATAAGCCTAAACTTAATCTGGATTCAATATCGGTAACAATTAGCAGTAAATGGCTAGCAGTTGGTAGTCGTTTATTGCTTATCGTTGGGAGTAACTAACCCTACAGTCATATAGTAGTGGGGAAACTCCCTATTATGCAATTAACAACCAACAATCCTGCATACCCTACTCTTCGCTTCTCAAGGTCTGAGCTATCAAGTAGACTTTAGTCCATTCACCCATTGCTTGATGGGTTTTGAGTTTTAATTTTTTCGCTATATCTTCTATACTATTGCCTGCTCGTCGTAGTTCTAGAACCTGTCGCTGAGTCGGGGTCAATTTTTCATGAAATTGCTGAAGTTGGTTTGGTGTCAGTCCCAGATTATGCTCTTTTAATGATGTTTGTAGCCAGGATTCGACTAGTTCTGGTTTGTCTTTGAGAGCAAAAACACGCACCGCGTGGTAGCTAACTTTTTCTCGCAACCGATAAATTACATTGATTGGCTTACCTAATTTTTTGGCGATCGCATCTTGGGATTGACCTTGTAAGTATAGCCGTAACCAATCTACTGCTTCTTGTCCCAGATTTTCTAATAAGTAATTTTCAAATTCGTCCTTGACAGAATGTCGCAGGGTTTGTTGTTCTTCTTGTTCTTGTGCTTCTTGATATTCTGCGATCGCTTGGGTGTCTACTAAGTTTACTCGATTATCGCTGTCGTCAGCGAGGATCTCTTCTGAGACTAGCCTCACCGTATCACCACCAGGTACTTGGGTTAAGCCACCACGTTGGGTACGACGTAAAAAATTTACAAATCTATAAACTAGTAGAGGTTGATTACGTACTGGTCGCAGGCAATATTCTTCTACACTGGCAAATAGCAGAGCGCTCCGTAAGCGAGGATCGGTTGTAAATTCCGAGATCAAAGCCATTTGCTGTTGCATGTAGTTATCGCTTTGCAGCAGTTCTTGAATGACTTCTTGCAATACATCCAAAACTGAGCGTTGGCGATCGCGACTTAAAGCCACCCATGTCTGAATTTTATTTCGTAATGTGACTAGACTTCCCAAGCGAGTCAGTAAATTCTTATAAGCAGCTTCTCGTCCTTTACCCAAATAACGCTGATTTAAAATCTTCCAGCGATACTCCATTGCTTGTTTAAGAATATCTGATTGTTTTGGATCTTCAAATCGCTGTTGATTGCTGCCTAATAGCCAGCGAACAATGCTTTCTTTACTCGCTGTGGGTTGTTGTGGACACTCAACTTCCAGCCGTTTACGCCAAAATTGTGCTACCTTATCCGCTTCAGAAGCCATAGTGAGATTGCGCTCCCCGAAACCCTGTTTTAAAGTTTGCTGCATCACAACCTCCATTTTTTACCTCACTCAACTTTTTGACTGGTAGTTGCTCCCAATAGCATGATGTCCTGATTGAACATCTACGTGGTTCTACTTTTATTACGTTTTGCCTCACTGGTTTTATGCAGTTACTTCTGCTTTTTCATAATATTTTCATTTTCATATTCTCGGAAATCCTGCTCTTTTGGCAATTTCCCCCGTCACTCGAATATTTAATTTTTGTAAACTCCACTTATTTCTCAATTCAGACATCATGCTGATAAATGCTTATTTAAAGACTAGAACTTAGCCTTCTTTAGCCTTATTTAACATTGGCAACCATATTTGCTCTAATGCCTAGACGTAGTTTTTGCTCATTTAGTTTCACTCCTGTGGAGTATACTCTAGTATTTTTAAGGTACGAAAAATTTTACTTTATTGAAAAACCAAAAAATATGTATTTTTAGCAACTAAATATCTAGTAAAAATACATAAATACAGTAAAAGCAGCATGACCTTATCGCTCAAAATAATTTGAGAGAAAATACCATACAAAATTATTCTGAAAAAGCGATCAAAAGTTTCATAGTACCCTCTAGGGTACTTTTAATTGAATGGTCAAAACTTAAAACTACTGAATGTCTTTATAAAAATTTTGAACTTTTGTAGCGCTACATAGAACTATGCATTAACCATAAAATTAGTCAATAGCAAAGTCAACAGTAATCAGAACTCGGACTGTAGACTGTTGACTCTAGATGTTGAACTGTGAAGTACCCCCACCTTGTACCAGTAAAAGTTGCTTTACATCTATAAATTAAAGATTACTACGTCTGGATATAATGGGATTTTCCACAGCTAATCTATACTCCTCGACTTCTTCTGTATAGCCTATTGGTAGAACAGCTTCGACGTTTTCGTGAGGACGAGGGATAATGACCCAGGTTTCTAGGACACCGCCGTAAACGTTCTCTACTGCTTCTACACCAGCAGCGATCGCAGTTTTCACTTCTTGAATATCACCTCGCACATTCACAGTAAAGCGAGCGCTACCAGCTCTTATATAACCTACGAGAGTGACTCGACCTGCTTTCACCATCGCATCTGCCGCAGCTAATACGGCAGGAAAACCCTTAGTTTCAATTGATCCAACTGCCTGTAGTGGCATTGGTTGTCTCCTATATCAGTAAAAGTATGTGGCGCTACCAACTAATTGTACGAAGGTTCATACATATTTTATAGAGTTAAATCTATCATCTTTATTATTCCAACTAATAAGTAAACTGGATAATTTGGGAACTTATTCAGAAAATACGAAATGGCTCTGATTTTCTGGTGAAATGTATGGGTAGAACAGATTCTACATTTTCTGGTGGGTTGGGAACAATATAATGAGTAATCAGCTGACCACCATCACCTTGAGCCTGATCGCAGGCTTCTATACCTGCTGCAACTGCTCTTTTTACTTCAGCAACCTGTCCTCGCACCGCGACTAAAAAACGAGCGCTTTCTGCTAAACCATAGTATACAAGGGTAACTTCAGCAGTTTTGACCATTGCGTCTGCTGCTGCTAATACAGGGGGAAAACCTAAAGTTTCGATCACTCCAACCGCTAATGGCATGGCTCGACTCTCCAAATGTTTGGGCAGATGTGATATTTATTCTACGATGTTGGGGGAGTTGGGAAGATAAGGGGACAAGGGAGTGTGGGGAGAATTATTTAACAAGTCTTTTCCCAATGACCAATGACCAATGACCAACAACAGTTGTAGTTTTCTTATGATATGTTTAGAAATTGTAATGAAGTTTATGACTGGAGACTAAAAAATTAAGCAGATTCTTTCCTGGTTCCCAGTCTCCAGTCTACGATCGCTTGGAATTTGACATGAATTGGAGGTGGAGATGATTCAGTCTGAGTCCCAATCAGGGATTGAAATTGCTGCAATTAGGCAGCTTACAGAATCTACCTCTATTACTCTGGCTGAAAGTATCAAACAGATAGCGATCGCCACTCCCTTAAGTTCCCAACCTATTCTCACAACTTATGTGCAAAGTGGTACTGCTGGAACACCGTTACTCTTAATTCACGGCTTCGATAGTTCTGTGTTGGAATATCGTCGTTTGTTCCCATTATTGGCAGAAAAACATCAAACTTGGGCAGTAGATTTGTTAGGTTTTGGGTTTACAGATCGACCCGCACTAATCAAGTTTGGTACAGCAGAAATAAAAACTCATCTTTATCATTTCTGGAAAACCTTGATTGATCAACCGATAATTTTGGTTGGTGCTTCTATGGGTGGTGCGACGGCGATTGATTTTACACTCACCTATCCAGAAATAGTCAAAAAATTAGTATTAATTGATAGTGCTGGTTTGATAGGTAGTTCACCGTTAGCTAAATATATGTTTCCACCGTTAGATTATTTAGCAGCTCAATTTTTGCGTAATCCTAAAGTACGTCAAAGTATTAGTCGTGCTGCATATAAAAATAAAAGCCTAGCTACGATAGATGCTCAGTTGTGTACAGCTTTACATTTAGAATGTCCCAATTGGCAACAAGCTTTAATTGCGTTTACTAAAAGTGGTGGTTACACTGCTTTTAGATTTAAAAAACTCGGAGAAATTCAGCCCTCAACACTAATTTTATGGGGTGATTCTGATCGAATTTTAGGTACTAAAGATGCTCAAAGATTTAACAGGGCTATTCCTAATAGTAAGTTAATTTGGATTCAAGATTGTGGTCATATCCCTCATTTAGAGCAACCGCAAGTTACTGCACAGCATATTTTAGAATTTAGTAATCAAATATAGAAATTCGGTTTGACTTATTAACTTACTCGTGAAGACTCTTGACAGGAAAGTTTTAACAGAAAGTTTAATAAGTTTTTAAACGCAGGTTATACCAATTCTCTGTAAAGCTGCACATTATTTTAACCCCTCCCAACCTCCCCTTACCAAGGGGAGGTGTACACATAAGTCAAAATTTTTCATGTTGAAACTGTATCCCGCCTAGAACTA
>NZ_JCACKS010000048.1:0-14686 GCF_059505505.1 Pelatocladus sp.
ACTTCTATTGACGTTCTTTTACCACAAAATATACTATTTTGGAGATGTTTATTGTGTACTTACCAACAGGAACATTATCAAAGCGATAAAAACCAAATTCATCTGTTACCCCAGATGCAACACGTTTACCATCAGCATTGATGAGTTCTACTTGTACTTCTGAGATTGGTTGATCTGCTGCATCGGTTATCTTTCCAGCTACGCCATATTCTTCTCTAACAGGGAAATCTAAGCGAGTCACAGCAGATCCTGCTACTTCTGCCACTATACTAGTTTTGATAGTAGAAAGTTCTACAGGTAATTTATCTGGATCGATTTCAACTACATATACACCTTCTGGTAAGTTACCAATAAAGAAATTACCAAAAGCATCAGTTTTAGTACCGCCTACTCTGTCGTTACGACTATCAACTACACGGATATTAGCTCCTTCTAAATTAAACTTTTTCTTCTCACCTTCAATTAATATTCTGCCTGCAATTCCGCCTTTTTCTTGCCCTAAACCATAATATCTAGATGGAGCAATACTACCTCCAGCAAAAGACAAATCTGATATTAAAGAAACTGTCAAACGATCATTTCCAAATGCGCCGATTTGATCTCCGATTCTAGAAGGAATAGCTTGATAATCAACCCTACCATATAAGCCTGGTAGCACCTGCATACCTGCACCAATTACTGGTCCTATTTCTCCATTACTGTAAGCTATTCCCATCCTCCAATTTAGACCACCAAAACGCCGAGAATAATGATTTAGTATTGCACTGTAAAGGGTAGATTGATCACCACCAAATTCACTACCAAGAGATAATTGATATTGTCGGTTAAAGTTATAATTAAAACTAGAGTTATAAATATCACCAAAAGAACTAAAAGCTAGTCTTGTAGAGCTAGTTGGATTATAGAAAGCATTAAATAAATATCGACCTTTATAATCAGGTCTACCTGATAAAGAAAACGCACGAAAAGGAAGTAAATTAAAAGTAGGTGAAATGTAATTAACAGAATCACTGTTATTTTGGAAGCTACGAGCTATAAACCCAAGATTAAAAGCATTGCTAAAACGATAATTCACTCGGAGACTGTGATTATAGCGATCGCGTGATTGGCTATTAGAGCTATAACCAGATGGAAATAACTGAGAATTACCCAGAATTTCTAATTGACCAAAATCTACATCTAAGTCTGTTGCATAACTAAATTTACCACGAGATGTACCCACACTACTGGTAAGAATAGCAGGTATTGCTGGTTGCCAAACAAAACCTGCTTGTGCTTGCAAATTATCAGGAACAAGCTGCAAAGCACTTTCAAAAGTAAAATTCCGAGAAAATCCCTGACGGAATTGGTAAAATCCGACTAGTTTACCAGCATCACTACCAAAATCATCAAAAAAAGCGTCTTGAACGACGTTACCGCTTAATCCCAACCCAGCTAACTGAACATTACCACCTGCTGGTAATAATAAATTAGAAGTATTTATTGATAGAGGACGAATTTCAATTGGTACACTCAGATTATTGCGATCATAAACTAACAATTCTATTTCATCATTACTACCAGTGGGTACATTCACATCTAGAAATTCATATGTGCCGTTTAACCCTACTTGTTGTTGAGCAATGACAATTCCACCTAATCGAAGTTGGACGAAACTTGCTGGTAATGCTTTACCTTTAAATGTTTGTAAAGGTTGAGAACGTCGTGGTAAAAGTTCAGAAGCATTGTAACTTTGATTAAAACGATCTGCGGGCAAATTAGTAATACCAATTTGCGCCCCAGTTAAGGTCATACTATTTAATAGAGGATGTAATCCAATTTGTTGGCGACCAATTTGATAACGAAGTTGATCTTGACGTTTATAAAAGAAGTATTCAGCCAGATTTGGCATATTTTTAAAATTGTTATTTAGGCGAACCCGCCATGCTCCTCCTGCTAATCTTCCACCTAAAAGAGTAGAGCTATAAAAGCTAGTATCTCCAGAGTTTTTATAAAGATATAATTCCTGTCTTAAGCTTGAGATTGTGCTACTAGGAGGTTTTATCTCTGGTTGTAATTCTATTTTTTCTTGTTGAGATACTTCGCCACTTTTCCGCCAAGGTAAATCAACAACTAATGCTAATTCTGCTGTATCAAAAGTAATTTTAGTCAATAATTTTTCTTGAACTAAGAAATCACTGATATAAGTTACACCATCTAATTGCCTGATATCACCAGGTGTTAAATCAATCACTCCCAAAGGTGTTTTTAGTTTTGTGATACCTCCAGTATTTTCAATAGTGAAATTAGCAATATCTGCAAAAGGTTTAAGAGGAACTAAAATAGTATTCCCATCTAGACGAATATCTATATTCCCAACTTCTTGACCATTGATAATCACACCTACTAAAACAATATTTCCTGCGGTTTTAATATAACCAGCTAAGGTACTTGTATTGTTATTTATAAGCTGATCATTATTTTTTTTATTTGTTTGAGAAGGCAACTCAGCAAGAGTAGGATATTTAAATTGCTTTTCAGCTACGGATTCGGAATGACAGCAAATAGTAATAATTGGTTGTGTAGTTGGTAAAGCTATATAAAACATAGTTGGCAAAACGGTTGCAATAATTTGGCAAGTTTATTCAGCAAATATTCACCGTCTAGATATTTCTAAACAGTAAATGAATGTAGACTTGCAATAAAATCAATTCAGTTTGAATCTCAATACTCTTGCAAAGTCAAAAGATTGAAGTTTGTAATAAGTTGCTTTGGTAGCATTCCAATTTTTTCAATATACCGCCCTTGGGTTTAAACCGTTAGCTAATAGCACAAGTAGTCTTCAGACGACTCAAATAAATCAAGTAGTCTGCTCTCAGCAGACTTGAGCTATTAGACTGCGATTGAAATCCTAGACGGATTTTTTAAATTTTTGGATATCCACTTTGTCCTTAATACGAACTTTTGATGGTGATTAATTTGATTGAGGTCGAATTTTAATTGTGCGAGAAGAATTATTAGAATTAGGCTGAGTGCGTGGCTGGGGAGTGGTAGCTGTTGATTGAGGAACAGTAAAGGGAATACCTTTATCAATTTGCACGCCATTTAATTCGCCATTAATATCCAAGACATAGTTTCCAGGAGCTAACTTATTTGGTAAACGTAATATAACTTGGCGTCTAGTATCAGGTAGCACAGGTTTTTTCGGTAGTGATCCACCAACCACTACACCATCAGGAAGCTTTGGTTTAGGTTTTTCTATTTCTGCGATCGCCTTGGTAGCATTTGCCCCAGGATATTTAGCAGCTTGCCAAATGGTATACTGACCATTCATCCTGACATAAGCATTCCCTTGACTAGAAATATCAAAACTCGCTGTCATCGGATTGGATTTAGTATTGACTGAAATATCATTGAGTTTAGCCACTCTTTGCACATTACCCACATACCCATACACCGCAACACCAAAACGCCCAACAACTTTTACTCCGACGTTTCCTCCCTGTTTTTTTGATGTGTCGTCACCAGAAGCTATCTCTTCTACAAAAATAAAAGCACGGTGTTCTCCTGGTTGTGTTTTAACACGGGGACGTACTGCAAATCTGACAGTTTGGGTTTTACCAGGAGCAAGAGTAAATTGCAATGGATTAACAATAATCCACTGAGCTAAAGACTGTTCTGAGGGTGGTACAGATTTGATTTGATTTTTTTCATCAAGTGTCCAACCCATCAAGTAAATTTTAAAAGTAGCTGGTTTAGAGTCTCTGTTAACTACTTTAAAAATTTGAGTAGTGGCTTTTTTTTGGTCAAGCTTTAACTCAAATCGGGGTGGACTTACACCAATAGATATTGCTGCTACTGGATTACAAACTAAACCGATAGCACTAACTGTTGCTAAAACACTACTCCAAAGTTTCTCCATTTCGCCTCACACCACTATTGATCTATGAATTACCAATAGAAATAATCTTTTTAGGGTTCCGTAATTGTTATTGTTAAAGTACCGGAATGCTCACCAGAAACTTTCAAATCAGATAAATTTAAAGTGAATATTGCTCCTCCTTCTACCAAAACTGTCTGGGTATCAGGATCAGTAGAAATGACTTTTGGCTGTATCTCAGTGATTGATACTGCGATTTTTGAATCTGTGTATGTCGGATGGTTGAGCTTGTCGCTTTCGTTATTACCTGAAACTAATTGATAATCGACTTGTAAATCATTTTCGCTACCACTTGCTACGTTGAATCGCCAAAGATTTTCAATAGTGCGGTTAATTTGAGTATTAAATATGGGATCTGGTAGTGGCTGTTCCAAACTACCGTTACGTACTACTCCCCCACTAGTGACTAGTCGTACGTTTGCACCATTAGGTAAAACTTCGCTAGAAACAATTGCTGGTAATTCAATGTCTTCTGCACATATTTGCGAACAATCTTCTAAAGGAGCAGCAAATACTGTTTCTATGTTGCTGATTTGATATAAGCAAAGCATCGCTGTTGCCATACCAATATATAATTGCCCTTGCATTCAATTTCTCTCTAGACGAAATTAAAAAGAGAGCCACGCAGCAGTTCAATACAGTCAAAACAAGCTTGATGCAGGATCATCTTGCTTTGAACTTGTAATAGATGCTACTTCGGCTCTCGAATTAGGTGAAGCGAGAGTTTTGCTCAACTTACGATTTACTCAGCAGTCGCTGTCACTGTCAAAATTCCACCTTCGTGGAGACCTGATTGAGTGGTGTCAGTAAAGTCTAGAGTAAAGTCTACATTGCCTTTAATAGCATTAGCATAATCTAGACCAGGTGCAGGGTCAGTTGCATTTGGACCAGTAGCTCTAACTGCTACTATAGATCCAGTAGTACTACCAGCGACTGCTAAATCAGTATCATCGTATGTTGCATTGTGGCTAATATTTCCATCAACACTACCTAGACCCCAGACTCTATAGACCTCGACACCGTTAACACTTATAGGTTGGGTTTTAAATGAGGGAAGAGCACCAGTTCCTAGCAATGTGTCAACAACCGATGTAGCAAGATCTACATTACCAGAAACAGTTTGAATCACGTCAGGAGTAGCATTCATTACTAAATCGTCAACATTAACGTCAAATGTCAAGTCGCTATATGTTTCTAAAAACAGAATATCTGGAACGCTAACCTTGATATTTACATTTGCATCTATGGCTTTGGCAGGTGCAGTAAACAAGCTACCAACAGCTACGGTTCCCAGGAAAAAAGCAATACCTAAAATTCTTTTCATCACACTTAATCAATTAAATCAATTAGTTTAGTTGTTGCAATTAGACTTTAACTGTCTCAGAAAACTAAATACATCAGGGTAAATACTAAAAACTTATTTGTAAGTTAAATATATTTACGTAAAAATACAGTAGCAAATATTACTAAATTTAGTGATTGGAATGTTCTAACGCACTGAAAATCAGGAGATGGTGCGTTGCGCTGCGCGACAACACACCCTATTGGCGTGGCAAGGCTAAAATAGTGCAATAGAAAAACTTCGTAGTAGACGCTGTCTTTACCAAAAAACTAAAAATCTAATGCAACATTTTAGCTGTGCCACGCCACTACAAAACTGGATTTGGAATATACACCTTAGCTTAGGTTGGCATGGGAATGACAAAATTAGCAATAAAATCATCAATTGTAATTATGTTGACAGGTACTCCCCGCAAAACTAACAGCCATTTATCTGGACTAGATGCCAAGCTGATGATGGTGTCGTTAGCGTTGTCCCCTGTGCCTTGGGTGATCATTAATTGAGCAAAAGACAAGCCATTTAACAATCCGATCTTGTCTTCGCCATCTGTGAAATCTGTAACAATATCATAGCCACTGCGTCCTGTGGCGATCGCAAACGTGTCTACACCACTACCGCCAACAAGAGTATCATTTCCATCGCCGCCATCAAGAATATCGTTACCGTCACCACCTCTAATTAGATCATTACCACTCTTACCTTGAACAGTGTCATTACCTCCTTGAGCGTTAATTGTGTCACTGGAGCCAGATAGACCTACATAATAGTTATCTGAGTCATTAAGGAATGTTACCCAATTACTTTGGTAATTTGTAGTAGATGTGCGATTAGTTGCATAGACATCAAAGTTATCCACTACTGCACTTTGCCCATTCAAGATGATATTGCCATAATCCGGTGCGCCGACAATGCCTCCTCTAAAGTTATTCAGGTTCTGCATCTGAAAATTTTTGAGAATCACACCAGTATCACTAATGCCCTCGAAGGTAATATATAGATCGCTACCAACCTGTTTAAGCAGCATATTCTGGACAGTAAAACCGTCTCCCTCAAATTTTAAAATATCGATTTCTGGATCAGTTGGATAATATATGTCTGTGCCAGATCCTCTAAAGTCAGTGATAGTGTCTATACCATCACCAAGACGGATGACGAAAGTATCTTGACCACCACCGCCAGTGAGTATGTCATTTCCCTTCTTACCTGTAATCAGATCGTTACCAGCAAGACCATTAATAGTATCAAAGAAATCAGTTCCTTCGAGTGTGTCATTACCACTTGTACCAGTGATGACGGGCGAAAAAGTCAGGTCATCTATAGATAAACCATGATCTGAACCAGAGTGATCAATATCTCTCCAGCGCAACCATATTTCTTGACCAGGAGCAAGTGTGACATTCAAAACTGCTTCCAGTAGAACACGGTTAGCAGGGTCGTTACCATTAAGGCTACTGTTGGAACTACCGCCATATTGAGGACTAGTAAAATCTAGAGCATTGTAATCAACCCATGCACCAGAAGTTAAATTAGTAGCATTGACTTGGTACTGGAAATCTATAGTTTGCGCTCCAGCAGTAGTTTTCCGCCACTGCTCGCCTACATAGCTAATGCTAAAGTTATCAATTGTCTTACCTGTATCGTTAACAAAGCGAACTCCCCAGATCAAACCTTTGGAAGTGGATGATCCGACAGAACCTAAAGCGCGATCGCTGTTATTGTTAACACCAAAACTATATAAACTACCAGTAGTTAAGCCACCATTAGATGCACGATAACTAGTAACTGTAACTCCATCTGTGTTAGCTGCATACCATCCATTAAGAGTACTGTCGTTAGTCCAAGTAGAATTAGAGGAAGTTAATTGAGTTAAAGTATTAAAGTTTTGAGAATAAACACTTTGAAGGCTAATTGCTCCCATAACAAAAATTTTTGATGTATTTTATACAAATTATGTAGAACACGGAGCGATCGCTTGGAATGAAAATTATCTAAAGTCATACCAAAACAATCGCCCTTAATGGCGATATTTTTCCCTGTATTTATAGGAAAATATTCTTTAGAGATTTTTAGATTTGCAAAAAAATCTATCATACCCTTATATCTAAAAATACCCATCATCACCGTAAAAATAACATTGTTAGAAAATTTTCTAACCAACTATGTTTCAAGCAACTCGTCGCCGTCTGGCTATTTGGTACACTACCGTTACAGCTTTACTACTACTAATATTTGCAATTGGTGTGTACTTGTATGTCCGCAATACTTTGGTGGAGCGAATTGACGATACCTTAAATCATGTGGTGGAAGTAGTCGAGCGATCGCTAGTAATTGAACCTGTGAACCCAAATACTAGTCAACGCCGGATTAACTTAGAAGCTAGTTTTCGTGACAACACCGATACTGTAGAAACTGTAGAAGACGATCACATAGATTTAGAATGGTTTAGTCCCACAGGAGAACTACTCTGGTCTACTCTTTCAGAACCTCTGGATATTCCAATTCATATCAACCGCACAGGTGAGACTGTACATGTAGTCAAGAAGAAAGAAAAACAGGGAGATACTATCAATTCCTACTCTCAATTTAATACAAAAGACTTAGAAATTTTGTTGCGTCAGGTAACTCAACGAGTAGAAGTCGGTAAGCAAGTCGTAGGATATCTGCGTGTAAGTCATCCTTGGTTTGAAGTCACAAAACCGAGCCGACAATTGATGCTTGATTTAGCGATCGGTATCTGGATGATGGTGCTTTCTGTGGGAGCAAGCGGCTGGTTTCTTTCTGGTAAAGCTATGGAACCAGTACACGAATCTTACCAACGCCTCAAGCAATTTACTGCTGATGCTTCTCATGAACTCAGAAGTCCGATCGCTTTAATTCAAACTAATGTACAAGTAGCTCTGGCTGATTTAGATGCTGTTGAGGTGAAAGACACCACTCTTTCCCACTATCGCCAACAATTAAAAGTAGTAGAACGACTCACTCAGCGCTTGGGTAAGCTAGTTAATGATTTACTTTTCCTCGCTCGACAAGATAGCGGTATCAGCACAGAAAATTTTTCTGCTTGTCCTCTGGATGCTTTGCTGATGGAAGTAGTAGAAGAACAACAACTGTTAGCTGCTGAAAAAGATATTACCCTCACTTTCAACTTAACTGATCCTCCAGAGACGGAAACTAACCCCGAAATCTTAGAGAATTGGTTCACACTCTCAGGTAACTGGAATCAATTAGTGCGATTATTGACAAATTTAATTAGTAATGCTTTACGCTACACTCCATCTTCTGGACGAGTAAATGTAGAATTAGCACGCATAGAAGCAACTAATCGTGTTTCCGGACTACGTTCTAGTTATCCACAGTTGCAAATTAAAGTCAGCGATACTGGTATAGGTATTCCCGCAGAAGCACTACCCCAGTTATTTAACCGCTTTTACCGAGTAGATCCAGCACGTACCCATCCAAATAAACATACTAAAACAGAAAATACCACTGGTTCCGGATTAGGACTCGCGATCGCCTTGGCAATTGTAGAAAAACATCAAGGTCAAATTCAAGTTGAAAGTACTGTTGGTAAAGGTACTAATGTCACTATCACTTTACCGATCAATCTGGAAAAATAAATAAAAATCATGATTGAACCACCAAGACACTAAGACACAAAGTTACCTAACTTCGGATTTCCTTTGTGTCTTAGTGTCTTTGCAGTTAATAACTTGCCACAATTATTTAAGCTGCAACAGCTTCTTGGTACGGAACAAAGGTTTTCTTGCTAGCGCCACAAATCGGACAATACCAATCTTCTGGTATAGCCTCAAAGGGTGTACCCGGTGCGATACCAGAATCAGGATCACCTTCTACGGGGTTGTATATCATTGAACATTGGCGACAGATCCATTTTTGGGTAGCAGGATCACCACTAGCTGCTTTGGGAGAGGTGCTGATTCCTTCTAGAGCTTGTAGTGCTTCCGTATATTGCCGAGCATGATGGTTCTCAATATGTGTTAGTAAGCCAAAATTATGAGCGGCTTTACGGAATATACTAGCGTGTTCGCGAGACTCGGCTTGTTGTGCTTCAAACTCAACGACTGCTTTACTATCTCGATCAGCACGGGCTTGTTCAGTAAAGCCTGGATACATAGTTGTATATTCGTAGGTTTCTCCTTCTATCGCTAATTCTAAACACCGAGATGCGATCGCTTTTTTTTGCTCTTCTGTTAGCGACGCCACATCACCCACTACCAACTCTGGATGCATTAACCGAAAATGGGCAAAAGCATGTTCTGTTTCCTGATTGGCTGTTTCTCGAAACAGCTTTGATAATTCGCTCATCCCTAATTGGCGAGTCACTTCGGCAAAGAAAAGATACTTGCGATTCGCCATTGATTCCCCTGCAAAGGCTTCACCCAGGTTGTTCGCAGTGTTGGAGTTCGATAAATCCATAGGTTCCCTCTTGTGAATCCACTTTTTCGGCTGCTATTGAAATAGCAATTGTTTGATTAAGTCATACTCGTAATGAATATGAATATAGCATAAAATATGAACTCATTACGAGTATGAGAAAATTAGGTAACGTTCTGCTTCGTATGTTCCAGTCCAGCCAAGACAAATCCAAAGCTGGGTAAACGTTCAGCGAAGATTTTGCCCATACCAGGTGCTGATGGTAATGTCCAGTCTTTTTGTAATTCTGCTGCCACAGCTATAGTGTTAACACACTTGACTCCGGCTTGAGTCATACGAGCGATCGCAGCACGTTGGGCTGTTTCATTCCACGTACCGGAAGCGTCGATAACTGCGTAAACGTCATAGCCTGCACCAACGGCGGAAATTGCTGGGAATGCCAAACAAACATCGGTAGTGACGCCTGCCATAATCAGTTTTTGGCGACCTGTTTTTTCAACGGCTGCAACAAAGTTTGGGTCATTCCAAGCGTTAATGATCACCCGATCAATTATAGGAGAATCAGGCAGTTTCTCAATCAACTCAGGAAACAGTGGCCCATTTGGCCCGTTGGGATTGCTGGTTGTCAAGATTGTTGGCAAGTTAAATAATTCTGCCACTTCAGCTAGATAGAGGGCATTGTTTTTAAGGTTTACTGGGTCAATATCGCTGATACCAAACAACAGAGTTCCTACTTGATGATCAATTAGCAACATTGCTGCATTGTCTGGTGTGAGTTGTTCGTAAAAACAAGAAGCAGCTGGACGTTCTGTAGTCATAAAACCTTTATTCCTGCGTGGATAAAACTTTTTGGGAGATTAATATTGATGGCGAATCTATGCGATCGCATTGCAGAGAAATAATTCTCAAAAATATGACTCTTCTTACACCCTTACACCCCTACACCCTTTTTTAAGTCAGGTTAAGTCGGCGGGAATAAACAAACTTAAAACCCTTACCAATGACCAATGACATAGACGCGCCTTCTTCGGCTTCAAGGTAGAGTATGACAAATGACGATCCCAAGGAGTTAGCTTTATTTGTGCCAACTTACTTACACTTCTAAGAATGGATAGTTTGTGTAACCTTTTTCCAAATCTTTGTCGCCTATACCGTAAAAGGTTTTCACCTCTGGTGTATTCAAGCCAGCATCTATTTGAAAACGTTGGGGTAAATCTGGATTTGCAATGAACAGCCTAGCATAGGAAACCAAGTCAGCTTCACCAGAAGATAAAACTTGATTACCTTTTTGCTTGTCGTAGCCACCATTAGTAATGATTGTACCTATGTAAAGCGGGCGAAAAATCGGTAGCACAGGATTAAGAACTTCACGATTGGCTAAATCGGTTTCATTTGGTTCCATGAGGTGAATGTAAGCCAGGTTAAAGTCATTGAGTCTAGCGATCGCATAGCTGAAAGTCTCTTGAGGATTTGAGTCTTTCATCCCGTAAAATGTGTTACTGGGTGAAAGCTTGATCCCAACAAGATTTCCTCCCCAGACATTAGTAACGGCTGTGACGACTTCTAGTAAAAAGCGAGTACGATTTTCAATGGAACCGCCGTACTCATCGTGACGCTGATTTGAGCCATCCTGAAGGAATTGATCAATTAAATAACCAAACGCCCCATGCAACTCCACACCATCAAATCCTGCCGTCATGGCATTTTCTGCACCTTGGCGAAACTGTTCAACAATTTGAGGAATTTCCTTAGTTTCTAAGGCGCGGGGTGTTTCAAGATTAACTTTACCTATGGGTGTGTGGAGTGTTCCGGCTGCTGCGATCGCGCTTGGTGCAATAGGTAATTCTCCATTCAGTAAGGCAGAGTGAGCCACACGTCCACTATGCCACAGTTGCAAAAAAATCTTGCCTCCTTGAGCATGAACTGCTTCTGTTACCTGTTTCCACCCCTCTATCTGCTCTTGCGAGTAAATTCCTGGACAATTCATGTATCCGTTACTTAGGGGAGAAACCATCGTGCATTCACTAACAATTAATCCAGCTGATGCACGTTGAGCATAATAAGTTGCCATTAGTTCATTGGGAAGAGAACCAACTGCCCGTAGACGTGTCATTGGTGCCATGACGATGCGATTTGTTAGGGTATAAGGCCCTAGCTTAACGGGCGAGAACAAATTAGTGAGTGAATCCACAGTTTGCATATTCTAGCCTTCAACAATAAGTTAACATCACAGTTCAAAAATCAGGCAGCGATCGCCTGCTTCATTCCACTAGAAGCATAAGTAATAATTGATACTTTTGACTTATGATTTGATTTAGTGGCTTCTACTCGTTGTATATACAGAACAACAGCATCGTTTGTCTTTCCTCTTCTTGCTAAAAATATTCTAATCTTGCAAACAACTGTTGCTAAAAAAGCAGAAAGTAGTATAATTAATTTAATTAGTTGGCTAAATATTGTTTTATGTCCTCCCAACCGATGCAAGAAACCATTGGCTATCAGATGGTTTTGGTTTCTAAAGCACATCGTAATTTAGTGAGTACAGCTCTTGCTGAACTAGGACTTTACCTTGGGCAAGAAATTTTACTAATGCATCTGTGGGAGAAAGACGGGTTAACTCAATCTGAGTTAACCGAACGTCTGAAAATAGAACCGCCGACGTTAACGAAAATGCTCAACCGGATGGAAAAATGTGGGTTATTGCAGCGTTGCCGATGTAGCGAAGATGCTCGTTCCTATCGAGTCTATTTGACGGAGGCAGGGCAGGCATTACAACAACCAGTTCATCAGCTTTGGCATGAAGTTGAGAAGCGGATATTGACTAATTTGACTTTTGAGGAACGGCTTTTGTTTCGTCGATTGTTAATGCAAGTCCGCAGTAATTTAACTTGAATTTCTAGTTATTTTTTGTGTTTTTATTTAGCTGGCTAAACATTTTTTGAGCTATTGCAAATGTTCCAACAATCTTCATTAACTGCACACATAACATAGACATGAATATTTGATTTTCCTTTTTTTATGCCTTCTTTTTCCAATCAACAGTAAATTAGTATGAATTTGCAAACACTGGAAAGTTTGCCGCTAGAACTACGGCATTTGATTGTACATCGTGATCTAGAAGCACAAGAAAACCTTTTTCAACAGGGTGATGAAGCAACGGCCTTTTATGTTGTGGAAACAGGACGCCTGAAACTAGTGCGATATAGCAGTAATGGTAAAGAAGTCACATTTCCAATTGCTAGAGCGGGAGAGATCATCGCTGAGATTGCCCTGTTTTCAAACACTTATCCTTGTGCTGTCGTCGCAGAGGTAGCTTCGCGAGTAATCGTCTACCCCAAGCAAGCTATTCTATCCGCACTACGTGACAATTCTGACCTAGCCGAAGATTTTATGGCGATGTTAGTACGGAAAATTCATGATTTGAAAGTTCGCTTGGAGTTGCGAGATATTCGCGCAGCTCACGAACGAGTGTTGAGATACTTGCGATACATGGCACAACTAGATGAGCAGACAACTGTTACCTTTGATCGTCCCCTCAAAGATATTGCGCTTGATCTGGGTTTGACACCCGAAACTCTTTCTCGTGCTTTGACTCGGTTAGAACGAGAGGGCATGATTACACGTACAAAGCTACAAATTAAACTATAAAACTTACCAACCGCTTGATCGCAATCAAGGAAATAAAAATAAAAAGATTATAATTTAGTAAAAGTTTACGTAAAACTAGTAGAGTCTTTAATTTTGTTAATAAATAAAGGGTAGGCGTGACAGATATAAACTCTAGCTTCAAGCTCTTAGGCTCTGCCTCTGTGAGAAACCTCCTGCATCCAATCCTCTTAGAGGGCGTAATATGCTTAATTACTGCGAAGAATTAACTGAGCAAAAGCCTTTACTTATTGATTTCCAACAAGAGGGTGCTTCTAATCAACTCTTTACTAATCCACCACTTCTGACCAGTTACTATTCTGGGTGGAGCAATCTTTACTTTGAGCATCACTATCAGCCTGGTTATGAGACTCCAGAACATCGCCTAACGATGCACGCTATTACTACTACTTTTTGTTCTACTCCTTCTGAACGATGGTTAGATGGATACAGACAAACTGAATACCAGACTGTAGGCACAACAGCCATTATTCCTGCTGGTACACTCCATCGTTGTTTGTGGGAAGAAGATGTTCAGTTTATGTTTGTGGCAATTGAACCTAAACTGCTATTGAGTTTAGGTGCAGAAGTGGATGCACCTGAAGACATAGAATTAATTCCGCAGTTTGCGACTAAACGAGATCCGCTCATCCAAGGTATTTTGTTATCTCTTCAAGAAGAACTTAACTCGAATATTCAAGTTAATAATTTATATGTTGAGCAGTTAAAAACAACATTAGTTATTCATTTGTTAAAGAAGTATTGCGTTAAGAAACCTGTACTTACAAATCATGACGATGGATTGCCTAAATACAAGCTACGAAAAATACTAGAGTATATTCATGCTCATCTCAATCAAGATATTACACTGGCTGATTTAGCTGGATCTGTGGGAATGAGCCAATATTATTTTGTCCGTCTGTTTAAACAATCAATGGGTATAGCTCCTTATCAGTATGTGATTCATCAACGAGTAGAAAGGGCAAAGCTATTGTTAAAGCAAGGCAAAGTGACCATCACTGATATAGCTTTGCAGTGTGGTTTTGCCAACCAAAGTCACTTTACCAAGCACTTTCGCCAAATTACAGGAATTACACCCAAAGCTTATCAGCAGCTTTAGTTGGAAATAGGGAATCGAGAATCAGGGATCGGGTATTGGGAAGAGACTTGTTAAATAATTCTCCCTTGTCCCCCTTATCCCCTTTGTTCCTCTTGTCCCCCAGGGTGGTTTCATACGAAAAAAGAAAAATATGGAAGTCTGTATTTCTCGTTTTGAAGCATAGATTTTTACCCCTCTCCAAACCTCTCCCCTTATTAAGGGGAGAGGCTTTAACAATACCTTCGCCAAAATAAAGAGGGCTTTCCGTAGTAGAGTTATTGTTTAC
>NZ_JCACKS010000049.1:0-14598 GCF_059505505.1 Pelatocladus sp.
GGAAATTACGTAAGTAATAATTTTGATTTTTTAAAATTAAGATGCGCTTGCCCTACCTACACCCCTATACCCCTACACTCCTACACCCCTACAGAAGCATCCCAAGGAGCAGGTTTTCTGACTTGTTTCCATACAGGACTATACAAGGCTTCATACAATTCCTGAGCCATTTCCAGCATCCCTGCATAACCAGCGTAGGCATGATGACGTTCATGATTAATATCTAAGAAAGGAATCCTTGCTTTCAGTGC
Organism: Pelatocladus sp.; assembly: GCF_059505505.1. NCBI lineage: Bacteria > Bacillati > Cyanobacteriota > Cyanophyceae > Nostocales > Hapalosiphonaceae > Pelatocladus > Pelatocladus sp. Next base: position 252 of record NZ_JCACKS010000049.1, read on the forward strand.
TGTGTATTGATTGCTTCCTCCAGCTATTAACATATCAGCTTTTGTATTCTCCAGTACTTGTAGTAATGCACTGGGACTTCCCTTGGACAAAACAATGCCATCTTGACCAAGTAATTGTTTAATTTTGGCTTTTTCTTCTTTTGTACTTTTTCTGTCACTAGTAGCAATCACCTCCATTCCTAAGTCTCTCGCTGCTAAAATAATTGACCAACTTTTGACACCTCCACTATAAAGAACAACACGCTTTCCTTTTAAGCGGGAACGATAGGGAGCTAGGGCAATATCTAGTGCTGCGGTTTCTTCTGCTATCAGCCATTCTGTACGTTCTTGAAGATAAAAATCGCCTAATGTTGCAGCAATATTCCGCAAGCAACGGTTCATGTTTTCCACACCATAGAAAGATTCTTCAATGTAAGGAATTCCATAACATTCCTTCATTGTTTGTGCCATTCCTAGTGATACATTCGAGCAAATCACTACATTCAACTTGGCGCGATGAGCATAGCAAATTTCTTGATAGCGAGCATCACCCGTAATTTTGGAAAGAACACGAATACCTAATCTCTTCAACAGTGGTAAAACGTTCCATATTTCACCAGCAACATTGTATTCACCGATAATATTAATATCGAATGGTGTAATCATTTCTGGTTCCGCAGTTCCAACCACATGTTCCAATAAAGCTTCACCAGCAATACGATTACCTAAATTTTTACTACCAAGAAATCCAGGTGCATTTATATAGATAACTGGAATACCGATTTTTCTTGCAGCTGCTTGACAAATAGTATTCATGTCATCACCAATCAAAGCAGTGACACAGGTAGAATAGACAAAGACGGCCGCAGGATTATAGCGTTGAGCGATGTCGAGTATGGCTTGATAAAGCTTCTGTTCACCACCAAAAATGACATCATTCTCACTCAAATCAGTAGTGAAGCCAATTTGGTGTATTTTAGAACCTGATGAGAGACTACCACGACTTACCCAGGGGTTGCGAGTGCAGGCAAATGAAGCATGTACTAAATGAGCAGCATCAGTAATTGGTACAAGAGCCACCATTGCTCCCTCAAAAGGACAATTCCCTTGAGCCGCGCCTGGTTGTGGTGGTTTTTTGCAAGATACTTTTTTCTGATTCTGCAACTTTATTTGATTATGTTTGCATTCCGTCTCGTTAAGTGGTTTGTTGATTTTTATTTGAATGTTGTTCATGTTCTTACTTGTACTGAGTTAGGATAGGGTGAAGGAAGAAAAAATAAGTATTTTACTTATTCTTGATTTCGATCTGGATTTACATCTTGTGCCATTTTTTTAAATTCATTTTTCTCCTCACTTATAAGCAGTGATTACTGTGGTGTGCAAGATATTAAAGGTGAATCAAACCCATATTTATTCAAGATTTTTTGTCCATCTGGAGAAAGAATATACATAGCTAACATCACTCCAGAATTGCTGGCATTCTTCATCAAATTCATACCATAATTGACCTTGAGTGCAAGTTTTTCTGGTAATTCCACTATTTGTAAATTTGGTGATGCTAAAATAGCTAACCTAGCAGCAGTACAGTAGTTTAAAAAGATATCTACCTGTTGTGTTTCAGTGATGAAGTATGCAAGTTCATTCTTTCCTTTGGGGACAATAGGAGAATTACGTCCACCTACCAAACGTAATGCTTTTTGATTTAGCTCGTTAAAACTACCTAGTTGTACTTTTTCAGCTTTACGGAATATTTCCTGTGCGTAGTCCCCAGAAGCATCTTCATTTGGTGTTGATGTTCCTAATTTTATTTCTGGATTTAACATCCAATCTAAGAGATTATTTGGTGTCACTTTTAAACCAGGTTTGACAATGGCACACATTTTATTCCTGGTAAAATTCACTACTGGGCTGCTTTTATTAGCTTTCATTAAAGTGGCGGGATTTCCTATATCAGCACTAGCAAATATATCGCTGTGTTCTCCATTTAAAAGACGCTCTCGTAGCAAACCAGAATGGTCAAATTCAAGTCTTACAGGTATGTCATATTCTCTAGCAAAATCCTGTGCAACTTCTGAAATAGCACCTCTTAAGCTACCAGCTGCATACAGAGTAACAGAAGTTTGAAAATCCTGAGTAAAAAGGATTTTTTGTTTATTATTGAACTCTAAAGATGTCACCATAAATTTAACTCCTAGTAATAGCTAAGGCATCTGTAGTAACTATTTACTACGATTCAAATAATGCATTTTTTGTGTAGTGAAAATAAAACTGACTGCAATCAATACCTCAATTGGCACAATTGACAATTTTGAACTTATACAAAACCACAATAAAGAAAATAATGCACTTAATAACTGCAAGAGTTCATTTGTAATTTTTGCAGTAACGAAAACAAAAATAATGGCAAGGAATACAGTAACTGATGAATAAATCAACATAACAGATACAGTGTTTAGAATGAGTTATTTATTGTGTTTATCATCTGAAGAAGAAAGATAGGGGAGTTGGCAGTAAAAGGAGTAACCATCATAATTCCAGAAGGTAAGGTGTCTTATAAGGTATTTCCCCACATCCCCTATCGGCAGAAAACCTATTAAACGTGTGAAGATTAGAGGAAATGGGAAAGGGAAATTTCCCTTTCCCCAAGTTAGATACATCTAACTGATCAAAGTTAGATACACCTAACCCAGCAAGCAAGCCTTTGTATTGAGTGAGAAATCACAAAGCTAATTATTTCGTGATGCTCAACAAATATTTTCAATGTGACATGAACTCAATTGCAGCAACTGAAGTAACTTAAAATTTCACTAATTATCTAATACCGCAGATGACCTGTAAAAAGATAAAACTCTTATCTTGATCAAGAACTGCAATCTATCAAACACCTCAAGAATAAAGTTACAAAAAATCGTAACTGATTCAATAGCACCTTCTATGGAAATAACTAAAGTCTTCTAAAACATCTCGTTTCTATGGGAAGACTCGTTAATGCTTTTACTATTTTTATTCCCCTTACTGCAAGCATAACACACACATTGCAAAATTATTTGCTATTTTTAAATTTTTTTTGCAGCAACAATCTCATGTATTTTGTAAAAATACTTACAGATTTTGATTTTATAGCAAGTTTAGTATGCATTATGCTAAAATAATTGCATCAGCACATATTCTTCATCTGCATATGACTTATAGTTATGCTTTAGCTCTTTGGCTGCGAGCTTCTTTCCTTACGAGAACGCTACTCTAACTTGAAGTTGTTATTTTGTGGGAACGCCTGATAGCGATCGCATCTACGCTGAGAGTTGATCAACTACTTCAATTGCATAACGACGGGATCGTTTCAATCGACTCAGCAGGACAACCATTAATAGCTTAAAGAGTAAACATTGTTACCGTAAAGTTTACTAGTAACAATAATGCTAATCAAAGCCAAAAGTCTTCTTATATTAATTGATTATTAGTGCTTGAAGAATTCTTCTTCCTAAAATTAACGGTTGGTAAAATTTTACCGAAGTAAAAATGTATGCCAAGAAAAGAACAAGGATGGATCACATTTCAAGTTTCAGAGCAAGAGCGCAAACTTCTAGACGAATTATCCCAAAGGTTGCAACGTACTAAAACGGAAATTCTTCGGGAACTAGTACGCGGACTTGATCAACTTCAAGCGCGATCGCCACAATCAATACCAAGCAAAAAGCAAGAAGCAAAAGAGATCCAGACTCACTATATAGAAATCACTCATTGCAACAAACCTCTGAAAGTTAGCTCTCGCAATATCCTTAAAGGTGTAGTCACAGAAGTTATTCGCACAGGAGTAAGTAGTCAGGTAACTTTAAAGGTTGTTCATGAAGTAGAGTTAATTTCGATCATGACTACTACCTCAGCAGATGAATTGGAGTTATGCGAGGGAACAGAAGCTTATGCGGTAATTAATCCCTGTTTGGTGACTCTAGGTAGGGAATAATCTGCCAACCCTAAATCAAGAGTTTTAAACTCGTCCTTCATGTCCTTCGAGGGTAAACTAAAGAAACACTTTTTCCTCCCCTACACCCATTTCTCTTAGAAGATAAACAGATATAGAATAAAAAATTTTCCTTTACCAACTATTTTGGCAAAATGTATGTTAATCTTACTATAGGGGAATAAGAAAGCAGCTAAGTAAACTAGCAACAAGTTAAATTTACTTGCTGTAATAGCAGAAATCCGCAAGTAACTTAGTGAATTGTACACTATACTTGCTCCGAAGAAATCAAAAATTAGCAAGTATCTTAGCAAAATGTATGTTATGCTTGCCGTAGGTTGATTAGAATTGATAAGAGCAGTCTTCTGATCTTCCAACAAAAACAGCATACAGCATATACTAGAAGACCTTGCTATTGCCTCGGTAGATTAAGTTTGTCCACTGTGGCTTTTTGTAACGGAGAGATACAGCCTCATGAAGCAAGACGGGAGTCTGTGCAACAACCTGAAGTCGATTAGAACTCGTTTGGGCATGAGTCAGCAAGATTTGGCTAACATAGCTGGGGTGACTCGTCAGACTATTAGTGGTGTGGAATCAGGACAATATGCTCCTTCAGTTGCTGTGTCACTACGTTTAGCTAAAGCGCTTGGCTGCCAAGTCGAGAACTTATTCTGGTTTGAGGAAGATCTGCCTGAAATTGAGGCAGTTCTTACTAAACCTGTCCCCACTGGACGGCAAGTACGAGTTAGTCTCGCGCGGGTTGGAGGCCAATGGATAGCTTATCCCCTAGTTGGGAACGATGCTTTTCGTATCGAAATGATTCCAGCCGACGGTGAAGCACAAGGGCAGATAGGAACAAATAAAGTCCAAGTCCGGCTTCTGGACGATATGGACAAACTGCACAATACAGTTGTGATTGCTGGTTGTACACCTGTAATTTCTCTTTGGGCAAAAGCCACCGAACGTTGGCATCCCCAGTTGCGAGTTCATTACAATTTTGCTAACAGCATGGCTGCATTGCGTTCTCTAGACCGAGGTGAAGTACATATCGCCGGGATGCACTTGTACGATCCCCAAACTGGGGAATATAACATTCCCTTTGTGCGGGAAGCCTTAGCAGGTAAAAGTGCTGTCTTGATCACTATCGGGGTTTGGGAAGAGGGATTATTAGTTCCACCGAGAAACCCAATGGGAATTAAAAGTGTTTCTGATTTGGTGGACTTAGGAGCAACCATTGTCAACCGTGAACCGGGTTCTGGCAGTCGGATGCTTTTAGAGAGAAAACTCCAAGAAGAACAAGTTCCATTCCATACTCTCAAAGGATTTGAGCATATCGTCCACAGCCATAAAGATGTTGCTTTATCTATAGTTTCAGGAATTGCTGATGCAGGTGTCAGTACGGCATCTATAGCTACTGCTTTTGGGTTAGGATTTGTTCCCCTACATCGGGCGCGATATGACTTGGTAATTCTCAAAGAATATCTGGAAGAAGCACCAGTACAGCAGTTGCTTAGTACTTTGGGACATCGGCTAGTCCAATCCCAGTTAGAGGTTCTCGGTGGCTATGACATCAGTAAGATTGGGGAAGTTGTAGCGACTATTTAGGGTAGAGTTTAACAGTTATCAGTTAGAGCTATTAGGATTTTAGGACTGTTCACTGATTGGTGGTACTACTATTGGTTGGTTTGGTGGTAAGCAGGGAAATTTTGTGTAATTCCTACCAGTAGTATAGTCACTCTCAGATTTGGGCAACAATATTGGTAGTTCGAGAATCTTCGCTGATCAACTCCAGGTACCCTTTCAAACTCTGTTGAGTATCCGAGCAATTATCTGACTGTGATGCTCCTGAAGTAACTGCAACTATAAAGTTGTACTCAAGACATATTCGCATGTCTGCAATCAAGTGATTGCAACGGTGTGATTTGGGTAAATACTCTGATCACAGCGCAAAAGATAGTAGTTGGGTAGAACGGTTGCGATCGCTATCAGGTGAAATTTCTCAACAACTGAATTAGCTTGTTGATTGAGTTCGGTATTCTCGAAAGCGATGAACAAGTTAAGCAACTGACTGATACAGATAAAGCAGTCAAAGAAAGTGAGAAAAAACAAGAAGATGCTGAAGGCGAAGCCCTAGAAGCACTGAAAAAAGGCAATGTCGAAATTGTTGCTTCTAGCGACAAGAAGTAAAGTTTAGCCGCCCAACAGTAGACCACAGGTGGGCTAATTATTGCTCACCTTTCCTCCAATTGTGGAACAGACAATTCATTTAGTAGGATTTCCAAGTTATCGAGAGGTTTTATGAAAACCAGCCAAGGGGAAATCAATGACCTACCTATAGAGCCAATATCCGAAAATCAAGAAAAATCTTGCACACAATCACCTAAAAAGTAGTTTTCTCCAGCGTTCAGTTGTTGGTTGAAAGCAGAGCTACCGTTATTGGGAGCGTTAATTGATATCAGAGCATTGGTCAATTGGTCATTAGGATTGAAACTGTCTTGATATAGAACCAAAAAATTATCCCAAGCTCCATCATTAGATGACGTAGCTCCAGGTACAGCACTTGCAAAGCTATATAAACCCGATTGTTCAACCACAAATTCAAAAACATCGTAGGCTGGATTCATACCAGGCCCACCATCTGAACCACTGACTCTATCGGGAGGATCTCCTGGTGCAGTACGCAGCCAAGTAGGCTGATTTGTTGTGTCACCTTGATAGGTTAATTCAAAAGCTTTTGCGGGGGTCGCAATGCAGAAAGCAGTCAACCCCATGCCAAGAGTGATAATCAGACGTTTTTTGAGAGATGTTGCTATTAATACCATATTTGATAGATTGCTTCTATCCTAATTTTGAAAAGAATGTACTTCAGATGATGAGTTAACTAAGACTATATGGATTATTGCCAAAGATGAGCGGTCGCTGGCTAATTCAGGTAGAGTCTGAAAATATTGTTGTGTCGCTCAATTCAGATGAGTTTCAAGTGATCAGCCAGTCTCAAAAGCAAGTCTCTAAAAACACCTCAACTCTCCATCAAAATCAGCCGTAGTGGGTCTAAATGAATACGCCAAGGGAAGGGACGGTCTTTGAGATTAGCCCATTTTTCTTTATACACTTCCACTTGTAAATTATAATCTTCAGAGTCGCTAGGAGGGTGATTTAGCTTGAGATAGGCAGTCAATCGGTGTTGGGTTTCACTTGTGTCAGCAACCCAACAAGCAAAAGTATTCTCCTGATTTGGGTCATTACAGAAGGTGAGGTGATGAGCGCGTATTCCGACATATTTGGCGGAGTTGGGGATAGGTTCTACCACTTGCAAATTACAGTTCCAGTCCAAAGCTTTAACCTGTTGAGAATCAACTGCTTGGATGCGAGAAATATTTTTACATTCTGTGACTTTGGCGACAACTAAATTTGGTGGTCGCTCAAAAATATTTTCTTTAGAATCGTTGGCAATAACTTCTCCTTGCGACAGCACTAAAATATTGCTACTCACACGATAAGCTTCCTCTAGCTTGTGGGTAACAAATAAAAATATTGTACACTTGATGAAGAAAAATCTGAACAAATTTCAATAGGTGACTGGAATGATCATTATTTCAGTGCTGAAGAAACTTATCAACTTAACGTTGAAGGTAGAATTTCGGTTAAGGGAGATTCCACACCATTAGAATTATCGCTTTTCTCAGAAAATAAACTATTAGAATTTTTAGAAGAAACTGATATATCTATAGAATCAATCACTAACATTGAAGTTGCTTCTTAAGCCATCTACTATAGCAATCCTATGTGAGTTGTGAGAATTTACGGAGTCTAAAAACACGTTTTTACAAGCCTTTCAGCCTTTCTTGTTTCTCACGAATGATTTAAGACTGCTATAGGCTACCTGATTACGCTCAATTGCCAATTCGATTTCATCGGGATGAGTGCTTGTTATTCAACTTTTTTCTGTTTAACATAATTACGGAAGTCATCTATTGTGACTTGATTGAGCCATTGATGACGTTCTTTAGTATAATCACCATAACCTACTTCTAACTGCTGTAAAAACCTTAGCGTTCCTGCTACTCCTAAAGCATTGATGAGAGCTTGATATCCTTGTTGCCTAATTTCCGTCAGTTTCATTGTTTTCTTCCTCTGTTTGTAAAACATTCATTAACCAAATTGTAGGGTTTTCGACTTCTATGTTCAAAATACTTTGAAACTTTTTTGCTTTCCTAAGCAGTCTGTCGTCAGTCGTTAAAAACACATCAGCATCTCCAGCTTCTGCAAAAGCCAAATGTAACGCATCGTGAAATTTAAAACTCAACTTCATTAACTCTTCTGCTCTCAAATCAATATTTTCAGTTGATTGAATATAAATATTGGCTACATTTAGTATCGATTTGACCTGTTGTTGTTTAAATGAGTCTGAATGTAGACTAACCTCAAATTCAATAATATCGCTATTCATCAATATCCATTTGCCATCTTCGCAATTTTGAATAATTTCTGTTACTGCTTCAGCCTCCATCCGCATCCGAAACTGTTCTAAATTGTCTAAAGTTCGATTCAGACAACAAACATCGAGATAAATTTTAGTCATGTTGTATTTTGACTGGAAACTGTGAAGTAGCTGCGCGTAAAATCCAAAATTTAATCATTTAATCATTCTGGCTAGGCAAAAGTGCTACAACGGTAAAATGATATAGCTGCTTTACTTTAATTACAATTCTATTGTTTACAGGTATTCAATGACACATCCTGAGCAGATCCAAGAAACTCTGCACCGAGTTGAGATTGGAAAGCAAACTGATGAGGATATAAAATTTTTACGTCAGCAACTTTTGGCTGGCGATCGCCAAATCGTATCGCAATTAGGTAAGTACAACGTCAATATTGGTCAAGGTAGAGACATCCACATAGGCGATCGCATTTATCAACAGTGGGATGAACAAGCGATCCAAGCTTTAGTTAAAGCTATTCAAAAAGTAACTTGGCGATGTGTCGCTAATTTAACAGAGAACGACTATACTCAATCTATCGGAATTGGCATAATAGATAAATTATCAAAGCAGTTAACTGATTTCTCCCAGCAGTCTGTAATGCGCTATGGGTTGAAGTTAGCTTTTAGTCCTAATTCACAACAAGAATATTTTGTTAGTAGTGGGAACCAAGTTATTAAACGTTGGCAGACAAATACATGGGAAATGTTGCGAGAAATATCTGTTCCATTTTCCATCACAGATACTTTTGATTTATGGTTTACTGCTGTAGCAATTAGCCCCAATTCTCAACTAATTGCTGCCTGTAAAGCCTATCAAGTAAATGTTTGGACTTTAGGCACAGATAACCTCATTCATACCTTTGGTAAAACTGTTTTTAGTAACTTTTTCGATGTTTTCGGTTTTGACTCAGTTGCTTTTAGTCCAGATAGCAAAATATTAGCAGCTAATGATAACCGAGACATTAAATTATGGGATATAGAAACAGGAAATGTTTTTAGTCCAGATGGTAAAACTTTAGTGAGCGGAGGTAATGATGGGAAAATTGTAGAATGGAAAATTACCAAAAAAGAATCACAAATTTTGCCTCAACAACATAGCCGAGGAGTTACATCTATTGCAATCAGTCCAGATGGAGAAACATTAATTAGTGGAGGAAGGGATCAGACGATTAAAGTTTGGAGACGATAACAGTGAGAGAGGAAAGGTAATTATCTGCGATCGCTGCACTTGCTGAAGGCATCGCCATCTAAACATAAATACAAATTTACTGCTTGAACCACGATCAAAATGCTCCCTCCTGAAGAATTAAATGCCATCCTCGACCGCATAGTCAAACACCAGCAGACTGAGACTGATATGACAGTTCTGCGAAAATGGCTCAGTGGTGGTGGTCAGATTATTTCTCAGCAAGGTAAATATGCAGTCAACCTGGGACAAGGACAGGAAATTCACATTGGTGACGAAATTTACCAAGGTGCAGATGCAGAAGTAATTCGAGAAATCGTTCGGTCTATCCTTGAGGAACTAAAGCTTCTAACCATTGCTGCTTTTGGAAATCAAAATATCCAAAAGCCCACAAAGTCAGCTGTTCTATAATCTTTATTTCGTAAATAGAACTTTTAAACTCAGCTATCCCTTCTGCTGCAATCAACACAGCTTGTTCCCAGTAAAAACCGTTACATCGATCTTCAAATTTCACTAGAGCATCAATAAAATTTTCCTTTTCTTGCTTAAAAATATGTTTTCGCCCCAACCAAAGCAAAAATACTTCTTTCCACTGCGCTTCAAAAATCCGGTAAGTAGGAAGACAGGAATAATTACACGGCAGGCTTATATAGATTACGCGCTCAAACCTTACTATACTTCGACTTGACCCGAAGCCTGCCGTGTAATTATTAGCGTCCAGGTACATAACTCGCATCTGGATGGCTGGGATTCTCAGGAATGTGATTTAAAAAATAATGCCAATCATCGATCGCCAACGCAGCAAAATACTCCTGAAAAGTTGGATGGAAAAACGCATACACCCCCTTCCTGGGATTCTCTCCATCCACACCCACCTTATTCAACCATCCGAACCGTAACGCTAACCCAAACAACGAATCAGCATCATCCGGTTCCCCTAAATACTCGCAGACAAAATCCTGTCGCAATCGAAACCGCGTTGCTTCCTTATCGATCGCATCCCTTGCTAATTCTCCCAACGCTGCATTCAACCGCTTACGCTGTTCCCCCGTCGTCGTAAACTGCCCCTTCTTCCATTCGTAAAAATCCGCGACAAACTGCTCGTACAACCGCGCTTTTGTCTCCGGTAATTTTCCCTCACCCAAGTACCAGTTGAAACACAGCAGCGTCAACCGCAATGGGTTTTTCGCCAAATCCCGAATTCGCTCCTTCCCCGGTTCCCCCAAAGCCGCGCACAACCTTTGTCCTGTCTGGCTTTCTGCCGATGGCAGATAACCAAACCAATTGCCGATAAACTGCTCCACCTGTTGGGGATAGGAAAACTCCAGGGTGCGATAATTATCAAAGGAATCCAGGGCATTGCTACCACCATCCCAAAGATTTAGCCGACAGGAAAGCACAATCCACGCTTGTTGTAGCAAAGTTCCCGTGCGAAGTTGGCGATCGCATTCTGTTAGGGGATTACCCAGGGTTGCTTGCATTTCATCAACCCCATCCAGCAACAGCCCATCCGTGAGAGGTTAAACTGAGCCACAAAATCATCTTTAATTTGGGTTGAAGGTTCGGCTTGTCCGACTTTCCTGGCTACTGCTTGCAACCATACTTCAAACAAATATGCTTCCAGTTCCCGTCCCCGCAAATCGGACAGAGATACCCAAATCACCACCGCATCGGGCATTTCTACGGCTACCCAGTGAGCGATTTGCTGCAACAACGTCGTTTTCCCTGCTCCCGGTTCGCCAATAATCACAATACGTTTTCCCTGGCTTTTGGGGCTTTGTCTTTGTTTGAGTACCTGCTCTAAAAATTGCTGATGCTCAAAGGTTTGGGTAATTTCGGTTTCCCGGTAAAGTTCTGAACCATGCTCTGGTGGTACATCTTCCCGTCGTCGAGTTTGCTTTTTCCGCTCCACCAATCCCAATGGTACATACACCTGATCGGTGCGGTAGCTAACTCCCTCACCGGATGTGAGTGGGTTTGTGGTGAGTCTCTGCTGCTCCGACAGCATGGTTTGACTAATATCGTGCCAGTCAATTTCTATTTGCTGGGTGTTCTGGGAAAGTACCTCTAGCAAAATGGTGCGAATAGTCTCTGCGTCAGTGCCTTGATAAATGCGATCGCCAATATAAATATCCTTGCCATCGCCAATATTAACGTTGTACTTTCCCAACTGCAAGACATTTTTACCACCGCTTGCCGTAAGGTATTGACGCAATAGGGCAATATCACCCTCGTCTGCGCTGCCATTGAGGATGCGATCGCATATTATCAGTAATTCCCACGAGTCAGCCATCGCGCTTCCCTAGCTAGTTGAAATTGGCTTGTTGCTCAAAGCATTAAAATATACAGAAATTATAGAGAAATTCTCAAAACAGCGCCTAATATTACCAAAATTATAGTTTTTCCGGAATTGATAATCATTTAATTGAAGTTTCTTAAGTTACAGTGAAATTACTTAGGAGCAGTTCTAGCGATGCCTGCCTCTGACGATTTATTAGCCATTATCGAGCGCATTCTCAGTCACCAGCATACGGATGGGGATTTGGCGGTTTTGTGTCAGGCAATTAGCGCAAGCTCCAGCCAAGGTACGCTACAAATTGGCAAGTATAACGTTAATATCCGGGAAGGCAAGGATATTCACATTGGTGACAAGATTTACCAAGGTGCGGATGCGGAAGCGATTCGGGAGATAATTAAAGAATTGCTATCTAGCCAAAAAGCTGTAGCTGTAAAATATATACCCCATCAAGGAGTTTCCCATTTCGTTGGGCGATCGCATGAACTCGCCAATATTCACGAAAAACTTTACCAGCAACAAAATGCTGTAGCAATTTCCTCTGTTGCTGGGATGGGTGGTGTTGGTAAAACAGAGTTGGCAGTAAAATATGCGAGAGAACATGAAAATTATTATCCTGGAGGTATTTGCTGGTTTTCTGTCAGAGATGGAAATTTAGCAGCAGAGATTATCCAATTTACTCAACTTTATTTAAAGTTAGAAGTTCCCCAAAAGGATTCTCAAGAAAATCCACTCAATATTCATCAACAAGTAGCTTGGTGTTGGCAAAATTGGCAACCACCTGAAGGTTTAGTGCTGGTTGTTTTAGATGATGTTACTGAATTAAAGCATATCAAAGAATTTTTGCCAAAAACTAATAATCGCTTTCGGATATTAATCACAACCCGTCAGCGACGATTAGATATCAACTATGCTGAAATATCACTTGATGTACTATCAACAGATGAAGCTTTGTCATTGTTAAGAGGTATTTTAGGCGAAAATGATAGACGAGTAGATACAGACATTGAAACAGCTAAAAATTTATGTAAATGGCTGGGTTACTTACCTCTAGGTTTAGAATTAGTGGGACGATATTTGGTAGAAGACCCAGATTTATCAATTGCTGATATGTTGCAAGCTTTGAAAGAGGAACGGCTAAAAAATGAAGCAATAAATCCTTCTTCAGAAGATTTAGAAGCAACAGAAATGACCGCAAAATTAGGTGTGAGAGATGCATTTAACTTAACCTGGATCAAGCTTGACCCAAAGACTAAACGTGTTGGAGAATTGTTAAGTTTATTTTCTCCAGATGAAATAGCTTGGAAATATGTAGAGTCTGTTAGCGAGTCGCTGAATTGGACAAAGAAAGAAGTAAACGAAGCTAAAAAGCAGCTTTATAAACGTCATCTAATTGAAAGGTTAGAAGAAGGAGAAGCTAATTATAAAATTCATCCCTTAATTCGCGAGTTCTTACGAGAAAAGTTAGCAGAATTAGAAGAAATTAACGAATTTAAGCAAGCATTTACCAATACTTTTATGGAAATTGCTCAAACAATTCCGAAATCACCAACTTTAGAATTTCTTAACTCAGTTAAAAAAGCGATTCCCCATTTAACAGAAGTGGCAGAAAATTTAATCGATGCTGTCATCGATAAAAATTTAATTTGGGCTTTTCTTGGTTTAGCTAGATTTTACGATGGGCAGGGTTTATATAAACTAGCAGAACCTTGGTTTCAGCAATGTGTACCAGCAGTAAAATTGCGTTTAGGAGAAAACCATCCCCTTGTTGCATCCAGCTTGAACAATTTAGCTGGACTTTACAAATCCCAAGGAAGGTACGAGGAAGCAGAACCACTTTATATCCAAGCATTGGAGTTACATAAACAGCTATTGGGAAAAACCCATCCCCTTATTGCACTCAACTTGAACAATTTAGCTGGACTTTACTGTTCCCAAGGGAGATCCGAAGCAGCAGAACCACTTTATATCCAAGCATTGGAGTTACATAAACAGCTATTGGGAGAAACCCATCCCCTTGTTGCACTCAGCTTGAACAATTTAGCACTACTCTACTTACATCTTGCACCAATAAAATTTGATGTGTTTTAATTACTCAGTATTAAGCTAAAATCCTTGATTTAGCGATAAAAGCCAATAAAAATAAGGTAGCTTTATGGGGTATATTTTTAGTTTATCTGGGTTTATACTGATAGGTGCAAGATATGAGTCTACCGTTCCCAAGGAAGGTACCAAGCAGCAGAACCCCTTTTTATCCGAGCTTTGGAGTTAAGAAAACAGCTACTGGGAGAAAACCATCCCGACATTGCACAAAGCTTCAACAATTTAGCTGCACTTTACGAATCCCAAGGAAGGTACGAAGCTACAGAAACTCTTTTTATCCAAGCTTTATAGCCGTAGCCATGTTGGTTAGGACGCTGCTTGCTTGAGAACAGTTTCCAT
>NZ_JCACKS010000050.1:0-14457 GCF_059505505.1 Pelatocladus sp.
GTAAACAATAACTCTACTACGGAAAGCCCTCTTTATTTTGGCGAAGGTATTGTACTAGAAGACAATTTTTGATGACAAGTGCAGGGTTGGGAGCAGCATTTCTTGTTCCTGCAATGCTTAAAGCGAAGAGAACCATTGCAGCTTCGCCGCAGATATCAAAATTTACAGAAGCTCTACCCATACCGTTTCCTAGTGGATCACTCACTACTTTAGCAGTAGCACCTAGTTCCCACTCGTTCCATAAGAACTTAGGAGCCGCTCCCACATGGGGCTACGGTGGTGCTGAGTACCTTGGACCGACAATTGAAGTCATAAGAGGCACACCGCTTAGACTCACCGTGAAAAATGAACTTGGGTCTCACCCTTTGCCACTTGACACAAGGTTGCACGGCGTGTTGGAATCTGACAAAACTAGCCCACGGATATCGTTGCATCTGCATGGGAGTAACACTGAACCACAAAGCGATGGTTATCCGACAGACACATTTACCCCAGGGGAGTCTTACGTATATAACTTCAACAACAACCAGGAAGCAGCGACATTGTGGTATCACGACCATGCGCTTGGGATCACTGGCCAAAATGTGATGGCTGGACTAGCTGGATTCTATTTGCTCAGAGACATTGATGATCCTGCTGGAGGCAATGGACCACTTGGTCTTCCTTCAGGACCTCCTTATGAGATACCACTAGTTTTGCAGGATCGGGTATTCAACCCTGATGGCTCAATATATCATCCCGAATTTTGGGAAGTGGAGTTTCTTGGCGATGTTGCTACCGTCAACGGCAAAGCGTGGCCAAACCTTAATGTTGATCGCACCTTGTACAGATTCCGAATCGTCAACGGCTCCAGCTCGCGAACCTATAATCTGAAGTTGTCATCGAACCAGCCAATTATTCAAATTGGTACTGATGGGGGTTTTTTGAATACTCCAGTGTCATTGTCTAGACTACTGCTATCTTCTGGCGAACGAGCTGACATAGTAATTGACTTTTCTAACAATTTACCAGGAGACAAAATCATTTTGGAAAATGAGGCGATCGCACCGTATCCAGAGGGTAGAGCCAACACAGTACTAGGTAGTTTTTTATTGCCAGAAATCATGCAATTTACTGTTAATACAGGCGCTCCTACTCCTAAAGTTATTCCCCAAACATTGCGATTGCATAAACCACTCATTACACCAATTGCTACTACACCTGTGCAACAGAGGTTTTTGACACTGGTAGAGATCCCTAGTCCAACTAGACCGCTTGTAGTGCTACTCAACTATGTCTACTGGGACGAGGCCGAGAATTATCCTGAAATGCTGATGGAGCGTCCAAAGGTGGACACGGTGGAGCAGTGGAATATTATTAACCTACAACCTGTTGCCCACCCGATGCACTTGCATCTGGTTTTATTCCAAATTCTGAATCGGCAAAAGATCAATACAACCCAGTACATGAAAGCATACCTTGCCACTGGTTCTCGCACAGTACTCACACATCATGCACCTGGTGGACCAACAGTGCCAGCTAACTACCCACCGCCTGATCCAACCCCCTTTGCAATTGGTCCGGCCAGACCTCCAGCACCAAATGAGACTGGATGGAAGGATACAGTGCTAGTCAATCCAGGCGAAGTTACCCGCCTGATCGTCCCATTTGGCGCTCAAGCTGCGGAGAATCTACCTTTTGGCAACTCATTCACTGGGCGCTACGTGTGGCATTGCCATATGCTTGAACACGAGGACAACGAGATGATGTTGCCCTTTGAGGTAATATCGTAGCTTTTACTAGAATCAGCTTGTTTCTACAAAAATCATTAAATTTTTAGTTTTTATCGTAATTGTCATGACAAAAGTAATTGAGAGTGAATTCAATAACTCTTTCGACACCAGACAATTTCTATCATCTGATGCTGGTACTGTATATGGACAACTTAGCTATAATGACATTGACTTTTTTACGATCTCAGGCCTTAATCCTGGAACTTTGTTTACCGCAGAAATAACCTCAGAGTCAGTTGATCCACTTTTGGGATTGGTTGATAATTCTGGTAATATTCTGGCAATAAATGATGACCAAGCTGATGATAGTGTTCTACCTGTAATAACCGGAATAGTACCAACAGATGGCAGTTTGAATTTTGCAATAACTGGCTTAAGAGATACTAAACTGATAGGCGATCACTTTGAATTCGGTTCTTATACACTGTCATTCGACACGTTTACTCTTCCCAAATCCTATCCTCACCTAACGGTTATTAACGGTGGCTTTGAAAACGGTGATTTTACTGGATGGACAACACTAGGCGCAACTAGTATTGAAACAGCAACATTTAACAGTGGTCCAAGTGAAGGATCTTCCCAGGCCTTATTGTCAACTGGGGGAGTCACATTTTCTGATGCAATTATAGAAACGTTCCTTGGTTTAGAAACTGGAAGCCTGGATAATTTTGGCAATGGGGATGTCACTCAAGGTTCAGCTATTCGGCAAATATTCACAGCAAATGCTGGAGACATTTTAACTTTCGATTGGAGTTTGCTGACAAATGAGAGCGCACAAGTGTTCCCTAATAACGATTTTTTCTTCGTTTCAATCAGTTCTGAGTCAGAATTAGCTGACACGAAGTTCTCATCATTGGTGACTTCCTCAACAACAGAGTTTTTTGCAGAGACTGGCTTGCAAACTTTTTCTTTTACAATACCAACTACTGGAACATACACTTTGGGACTCGGAGTCGCAGATGTGGGAGATAACACTGTTGATTCCGGATTATTGATTGATAATGTTACACTCACCTCTGTCTGTAACTATGGAGTCTCGACAGGCTCTAATTGTTGGTGTTAATTGCGATCGCTCTCACTAAATTTGTTCTTAATTTAACGATCTTAACTGGTAAAAAATTTTTTGAAGTGAAAACTTGAATACAGAGTGTTCCTGCCCAGCAAAACATGTTGAGAGCCTGTAATGCAAGTAAGGTTAATTAATATTTTTGGAAAAACAACTTATGAACTCTTTGCAAATTCTGCGGAATTACGGGCAGTCTGTCTGGTTAGACTACATTCGACGCAGCTTGATAACCAGTGGCGAACTGCAACGCTTGGTGGATGAAGATGGATTGTGTGGTGTCACGTCTAACCCGACTATTTTTGAGAAAGCCATTGCTGGCAGCACCGACTATAATGATCCACTTATTAGTCTTGAGCAGCAGCAAGACATGGACGCCATGTCGCTCTATGAGCAATTGGCGATTAGCGATATTCAAAATGCTGCTGATATTTTGCAGTCTGTCTATCAGCAAACAAAAAAGCGTGACGGCTACGTTAGCTTGGAAGTTTCACCTTACCTTGCTCACGATACACAAGGCACAATCGCTGAGGCGCAACGACTTTGGCAAGCTGTTGGGCGTGAGAACGTCATGATTAAGGTTCCGGCAACTCCTGCTGGTATCCCTGCAATCAAACAACTGATTAGTGAGGGGATCAACGTTAACGTCACACTGCTATTCTCTCAAGAAACCTACGATTTAGTCGCAAATGCTTACATCAATGGTCTAGAAGCCTTGGCCGCGCAAGGTGGAGATGTAAGTAAGGTAGCCAGCGTTGCCAGTTTCTTTATCAGCCGCATTGATACTGCGATTGATGCGATCGCCACTCATCGCATCCAGACAGCTACCAGTCCCAGAGAACAGGCGTCTTTGCAAAGCCTCATAGGTAAAGTTGCGATCGCCAATGCTAAATTAACTTATCAACGCTACCAAGAAATCTATCACAGCGCTCAGTGGCAATCATTAGCCAATCAGGGCGCACAAACACAACGACTTTTATGGGCTAGCACCAGTACTAAGAATCCCCTGTATCGCGATGTGCTTTACGTAGAGGAACTCATCGGTTCAGACACAGTAAACACCATTCCTCCAGCAACATTTGAGGCGTTTCGCGATCATGGACAACCACGTCGTGGCAGCTTGAAAGAGCATCTAGAAGAAGCGCATGACACAATGGAAACCCTCTCTCGGCTCAACATCTCAATGCAAGAGATTACAGAACAGCTCTTGACAGAGGGAGTACAGTTATTCACTGAAGCATTTGACAAATTGTTAAGTGTTGTCGAGAAAAAGCGTGAAGCGGTGCTAGGTACAGCCCTAGATCGGCAAAGTTACTATCTGCCTGATGACCTAGCCAAAAGTGTGGAAGCATCCGTGAAAGATTGGCTCACCAACAACAAAGTACGACGGTTGTGGGCGCGAGATGCGTCGCTCTGGACAAATGAGGACGAGAGCCGTTGGTTAGGCTGGCTTGGGATCACTGAAGATCAATTGGCCCACATTGACCACCTCAAAAAACTGGCCGAAGAAGTTAAAAGTAGAGGTTTTAAAGACGCAGTAGTACTAGGAATGGGCGGCTCTAGTCTGTGTCCGGAAGTGATGAAGCTCACCTTTGGCAGGGTGCTGGGCTACCCTGAACTACACGTGCTGGATTCAACAGACCCAGCTCAGATCAAAGCAGTTGAAAATAAATTGGATCTGACCAACACTCTGTTCGTTGTATCCAGTAAGTCGGGTGGTACTTTGGAGCCAAACATCTTTAAGCAGTATTTCTTCGAGCGGGTACAGCAGGCTTTGGGTACAGAAGAAGCAGGTAAACGCTTCATTGCGATCACCGACCCTGACTCGAAACTTCAGCAAATAGCACAAAGTGACGGCTTCCGTAACATTTTCTTTGGCTTACCCAGTATCGGTGGCAGGTACTCGGCCTTGTCAAATTTTGTCATGGTATCTGCGGCGATTATGGGTGTTGATGTCGCGAAATTCCTCGACTACGCTGAGGAAATGGTACATTCTTGTGCTGCGACTGTTCCAGCTACAGACAACCCTGGTGTAGTATTGGGAACAATTCTGGGTGTGCTTGCTAACCAAGGTCGAAACAAAATCACCCTGATCATCTCCCCGGCTATTTCAGATTTAGGTGCATGGTTAGAGCAGTTACTTGCTGAATCAACAGGTAAAGACGGCAAAGGATTGATTCCTATTGACCAGGAACCCTTGGGGACACCAGAGATGTACGGCAGCGATCGCTTGTTTGTCTACATTAAGCTGGAGACTAATTCCAATTTAGAGCAAGATACAATAGTCGATGCTTTAGAACAAGCAGGACAGCCTGTAGTACGCATTTTAATCCGAGATGCCTATCAACTAGGTCAAGAGTTTTTCCGTTGGGAATTTGCCACCGCCGTTGCAGGCTCGATTATTGGGATTAATGCCTTTAATCAACCGGATGTGGAAGTGAGCAAAATTGCCACGCGACAATTGACATCCAAGTATGAACAAACGGGTACACTTCCACCAGAGACACCAATACTTACAGAAAACCATATCCAGTTGTTCACTGACCAGAAAAATGCAGCAGCACTCTTGAAAGCAACGAGCGATCGCTCGTTGATTGGCTATCTGCGGGCGCACCTAAACCGCATCCAAGTCGGTGATTATTTTGCTCTGCTGGCTTATGTTGAGATGAACGAGTTGCACCAAGCACAACTACAAGCAATTCGGCAAGCTGTTCGCGATGCCAAGCAAGTAGCAACTTGTTTAGGCTTTGGTCCCCGCTTCTTACACTCCACCGGACAAGCATATAAGGGCGGGCCCAATACCGGTGTGTTTTTACAAATTACCTGCGATGCAAGTGTAGATTTACTTGTTCCTGGGCATAAATATAGTTTTGGTGTAGTCAAAGCAGCTCAAGCACGAGGTGACTTTCAGGTATTAGCAGAGCGATCGCGACGGGCTTTGCGAGTGCATTTAGGTTCAGATGTGCAAGCAGGTTTAACTACTTTACAAACGGCTATCAAGCAAGTCTTGTTCTGAATCAGCAAACTCAAGGAGAATCATATGCAACTGGGCATGATTGGTCTAGGACGCATGGGTGCAAATATCGTCCGACGTCTGCTCAAAGACGGACACGAGTGTATTGTCTACAATCGGACTCCCGACAAAGTCAAGCAGCTAGAAAGTGAAGGGGCAATAGGAACTACTTCTGTAGACAATTTC
This sequence comes from Pelatocladus sp., assembly GCF_059505505.1. NCBI lineage: Bacteria > Bacillati > Cyanobacteriota > Cyanophyceae > Nostocales > Hapalosiphonaceae > Pelatocladus > Pelatocladus sp. The sequence continues at coordinate 6,035 of NZ_JCACKS010000050.1, forward strand.
GTCAATCGACTCACTAAACCTCGTGTTGCTTGGGTAATGGTACCGGCTGGTGAAGCAACAGAGCAGATAGTTATGGAACTAGCACAGAAAATGGCACCAGGCGACATCATTATCGACGGTGGTAATTCCTATTACAAAGACGATGTGCGCCGTGCTAAGGTTTTACAAAATCTGGGCGTAAACTACGTAGATGTGGGAACCAGTGGTGGGGTGTGGGGGTTAGAGCGAGGCTACTGCTTAATGATTGGCGGCGAGCGAAGGATTGTTGAACATCTAGATCCAATTTTTCAAACGATTGCACCTGGACGAGGTGACATTTCCCGTACGCCAGGACGCGAAAAACTGAGCAGCACAGCAGAAGATGGCTACTTGCACTGTGGCCCCAATGGTGCTGGACATTTTGTCAAAATGGTTCACAACGGTATTGAGTATGCCCTGATGCAAGCTTATGCTGAAGGCTTTGATATCTTCCGTAATGCCAACTCCCCAGAACTGTCTGAAGCTTATCGCTATGATCTAAATGTAGCAGACATTGCCGAAGTCTGGCGTCGAGGCAGTGTTGTAGGTTCATGGCTACTAGACTTAGCCGCGATGGCTCTGGTTGAAAACCCAACACTGTCTGAATATACAGGTTTTGTACAGGACTCTGGTGAAGGTCGCTGGACAATTATGGCGGCCATAGAGTCAGCCGTACCTGCTGATGTGCTATCGGCATCACTTTACACACGTTTCCGCTCACGACAGGAACATACTTTTGCTGAGAAGTTACTGTCAGCGATGCGATACAAATTCGGTGGACACATAGAGCAAAATGCAAGGGCTTGAACATGACTGATAAATGGCTAGATCGACCTGGTGATCCCTGCGTCATGGTAATCTTCGGTGCTGCTGGAGATTTGACTAAGCGTAAGTTGATTCCAGCTCTGTATAACTTGGCACAAAGCAGCCTGTTACCCAAGGAGTTTGCCGTCCTGGGAGTGGCTCGTGCTCAGATGAGTACTGATGACTTCCGCCAGAAAATGAGTCGGGACATTTATGAGTTTGCGACTAGCTCAGTCGATGCACAGCTTTGGGATGCGTTTGAAAAGCATTTATACTATCTGTCTGGTGATTTTCAAGACCCTGATACTTACGAGCAGTTGCAAGAACTCCTAGCAACTGTAGATCAAGAATGCGGTACAGGTGGCAATTACCTATACTACTTAGCAACAGCACCTAATTTCTTTAACGATATTGTGTGGCAACTAGGGACTAGTGGGCTAGTTCGTGAAGAAGAAGGTATGTGGCGGCGGGTAATTATTGAGAAGCCCTTTGGACATGATTTTGATTCGGCTCGCGCTCTGAATAAAAATATCAGTGGTGTCCTGCAAGAAAGCCAAGTTTACCGCATCGATCACTACCTCGGCAAAGAAACGGTGCAGAACATTGGTATCAGTTTACAGTTTGGTGCAAAGGTTCCCGGACCTAGTGTACGCATGGGTACGGTAGAGATGAATTTTGCATATGCTGACTATTTTGGCACTCAGCCAAGTACTGGCTATGAAACACTGCTTTACGACTGTATGATTGGTGACGCCACCCTATTCCAGCGATCTGACAATGTTGAAATAAGTTCTCACCAACGGTAGTATCAACTTTTGATCATTTACTTGACAACGTAGCCAAGATTGTCGGTGTTAGCGATGACCTAGAAGCAGTAGCGCGATGCGAAGCTGAAACCCAACGAAAATTTAGAGAGCAGGTGTGTTGCGAAACTGGCGCAAGTTCAGGTGGTACAGAGCAAGTCTCTGCTGCTCGCTCACAACCTTATTATCTGGACGTAACCCATCCACATGCTAATAAAGGGTTTGTTATCGAGCGCCTGTCACAGATGCTGGCAATTCCCACTCAAGAGATTGCAACTATCGGGGATATGCCCAACGATGTGCCAATGTTCTCGAAAAGTGGTCTGAGCATTGCGATGGGCAATGCTAGTCTTGAGGTGCAGCGTGCTGCCAAATATGTGACAACCTCTAATGAAGATGAAGGCTTTGCCAATGCAGTAGAGCGTTACATCTTAAATAGCCAGAGTTCAACTTACACCCCCAAAGAAGTTTATCAGATGGGAGCAGAAACAAGATGAACAAATCTGTGCAAGAAATCCTCAACTGGTATGGTAGCGACAATCCAGGAACGCTAACCAATCTGTCCCGACTACTAAATCACGGCAAGCTTGGGGGAACTGGCAAGTTAGTTATCCTGCCAGTAGATCAGGGCTTTGAACATGGACCGGCGCGTAGTTTTGCTCCTAACCCAGTTGCATACGACCCTCGCTATCACTTTGAGCTAGCGATCGAGGCTGGCTGTAATGCCTATGCTGCTCCTTTGGGTTTTTTGGAAGCAGGAGCGCGGGAGTTTGCTGGCGAGATTCCCCTACTGCTCAAGGTCAACGATCATGATGTCTTGCTTGATGAGCAAGATCCTCATCAGGCTCTGACTGGCAGCGTGGCCGATGCATTACGCTTGGGGTGTGTGGGTATTGGCTTTACTATCTACCCCGGTTCGACACATCGGATGGAGATGTACCAACAAATCCGCGCCTACGCCGAAGAAGCCAAGCGCTGTGGTTTGATAGTGGTGATTTGGGCTTATGCCCGTGGCTCTGGTTTGAGCAAAAAGGGTGAAACTGCCATTGATGTGATCGGTTATTCTGCACAAATTGCTGCCCAACTGGGCGCACATATTATCAAGGTCAAATTGCCAACTGCACATATTGAGCAAGAGGCAGCACGCAAAGTTTACGAAAAAGAGCAAATTCCTATTGGGACACTGAGCGAACGAGTGCGTCACGTCGTGCAGTGTACTTTCAATGGCCGACGTATTGTCATTTTCTCTGGTGGTCCAACCGAAAGTGATGAAGTCATACTTGATGAAATTCGCTCTATTCACTATGGTGGCGGATTTGGATCGATTATCGGACGCAACTCATTCCAGCGCTCCAAGTCTGATGCGGTGCAGCTACTCAACGCCATCATAGAAATTTATCAAGAGGTTGCTTAACCTTTCACTTCTAAACAAAACTAAGGAGATCAAAATGGCTAACGTATTAATAGTATACTCAACAGACTACGGCAATACACGGAAGATGGCTGAGGCGATCGCTTCCGGTGCGATGTCAGTTCTGGGAACTCAAGTCTCAACTAAGTTAGCAGAAGAAGTGACAACAGATGACTTAATCGCCTGTGACGCACTTATTATTGGAACACCTGTTCACATGGGAAGTCCAGATTGGCGGATCAAAAAGTTTATCGATACAGTATGCGGTCGAGTCTGGATGAAAGATAGCATGATTGGCAAAGTTGGAGCAATATTTACTACCGGCGGTGGCTATGGAAATGCTGGCGGTGGATGTGAACTTACTATGCTGGCTTTACTAAATAACCTTGCTCAGATGGGGATGGTTATAGTTCCTCTTCCCAAAAATACCCCAGGCTACCATTTAGCTGGACTACAGTGGGGACCTTACGGACGATCAGCAGGGGAGATGATGGAGCAAACGGGTGTCACCGAAGAGAGACTCGAAGTAGCAAGATATCACGGAGCAAATGTATCTAGAATCGCTTCTGCTCTTAAAGGTCAGGATTTGTTTGCCAAACCAATTCCAGTTTCAGTTTAATGCAATCAACAATGTAGAGCGTTAAAGACTAAAAGATAAAAGAAGGTTGTAGGTTAGGTTAAATTAATACTCTGTCACGCCAACTTTGCATAGTTTGTAGTCAGGACTTTAGTCCTTTTTAAGCGCTGAAGCACTTACTACAAACAACACCTACCAGAGTATTAGTGATTCTAATCTATGACCTTCTTTTCTTAATTAAAAATCTGAACAGAGATCACCTTACTTTCAGAGGACAATAGAGATGAAGCTAGAAGGTAAAGTAGCTTTGGTAACTGGTAGCAGCCAAGGAATTGGTCAAGCTATCGCAGTGCGTCTTGCTCAAGAAGGCGCAGATATCGTGATTGACTACCGCAGCCATCGCCAAGGTGCTGAAGAAACTCTAACTAAAGTACAGGACACAGGAAGCTCTGGTTTGATTATTAAGGCAGACTTAGGTATAGTCAGCGAAGTCCATCAGTTGATTAAGTTGGGTATTCAACACTTCGGCAAGCTCGATATTTTAGTTAATAACGCTGGCATTGAAAAGAGCGCTGATTTTTGGTCAGTATCAGAAGCAGATTATGATGCAGTCTTGAATGTTAACCTCAAAGGTGTATTTTTTGCAACTCAAGCTTTTGTCCAGCACCTAATTGAGACTAAACGAACTGGAAAGATTATTAACATTAGTTCAGTGCATGAAGAACTCCCATTTCCACATTTTACTTCTTACTGTGCTAGCAAAGGTGGTGTCAAAATGATGACACGTAACTTAGCGATTGAGTTGGGACCTTTGGGAATTACGATCAACTCTGTTGCACCAGGAGCTATTGAGACCCCAATTAATACTAAGCTTTTAAATGACCCACAGAAGTTAGACGCTGTACTTAAAAACATTCCCTTGGGTCGCTTAGGTAAGCCACAAGATGTAGCTTCAGTAGTTGCTTTTCTCGCCTCTAATGATGCTGATTATGTAACAGGTAGCACTTTCTTTGTAGATGGTGGACTACTCTGGAATTATCAGGAGCAATAGCCCGTTTTAGTCCTTCCTAGTGGAGAAATAAGTAAAATAAGAAATTAAAGTGTGGTCAATTCCAAAATCTAAAATTTAAAATCTAAAATCTAAAATCGAATGACTCAAGAAGAAGCAAGGTTGGCAGCCCAGCGCGATCGCACAGCATACTGGAAGCGTTGGGGGCCTTATTTAAGTGAACGGCAATGGGGAACAGTACGAGAAGATTATAGCACAACAGGGGAAGCCTGGGACTACTTCACCCATGACCAAGCTCGCTCTCGTACTTATCGATGGGGAGAAGATGGGATTGCTGGAATTTGCGATAATCATCAACGACTTTGTTTTGCGATCGCTCTGTGGAATGGTGAAGACACTATTCTTAAAGAGAGAATGTTTGGTTTAACCGGAACAGAAGGCAATCATGGGGAAGATGTCAAAGAATATTATTTCTATCTAGACAATACCCCTACTCACTCCTACATGAAATGTCTTTATAAATATCCTCAAGCCGCTTTCCCCTATACCCAATTAGTCGAAGAAAATCGCAACAGAAGTCGCAATGACCCAGAATTTGAACTGCTCGACACAGGTGTGTTTGCTGATGATCGCTACTTTGATGTCATTGTAGAGTATGCAAAGAATTCACCTGAAGATATTTTAATTAAAGTTAGTATCACCAACAGAGGCCCAGAAACAAAAACGCTGTATTTTTTGCCGACTCTGTGGTTTCGCAACACTTGGTCTTGGAACTCCAGTAAAGAAAAGCTCACAAAGCCTTTTCTCAAGGTGTTCAAATCTGACACTAACTTAAGCATTATAGAAGCTTCTCATCCAACATTAGGAGAAAGATGGCTGTACTGCGAGGGTACAACCCAATTGCTTTTTACAGAAAACGAAACCAATAATGAAAAATTATTTGGCGTGAGTAATGCTTCTGCCTACGTCAAAGATGGAATTAATGACTATGTAGTCCATAATCGAAAAGAAGCTGTTAATCCCAATTTGATCGGTACTAAAACCTCAGCGTATTACAAATTGTCAATTGATGCAGGTGAAACCAAAACAGTGCGATTGCGGTTGAGTGACATCTCTCCATCGCGTCCTTATCAAGAAGAAAGTGTGGAACCCTTCGATAACAAGTTTGAGGAAATTTTTCAAAATCGAATCTCACAAGCCGATGAATTTTATCACCGCATTTGTCCTTTTCAATTATCTGAGGATATGCGGAGTCTACAACGACAAGCATTTGCTGGGATGTTGTGGAGTAAGCAGTTCTATTACTACGTAGTAGAAGAATGGCTAAAGGGCGATCCTGGGAATCCATTACCACCACCCGAACGCAAGCATGGCAGAAATCATGAATGGATTCATCTGTTTAATGATGATATTCTCTCAATGCCGGACAAGTGGGAATATCCCTGGTTTGCAGCTTGGGATTTGGCATTTCATTTGCTTCCATTGGCAATGATTGACCCAGATTTTGCCAAGTACCAATTGGATATACTGACGCGGGAATGGTACATGCACCCTAATGGTCAAATTCCGGCCTATGAATGGGCTTTTGGCGATGTCAATCCACCTGTTCATGCTTGGGCTGCTATGCGTATTTATCAAATAGAAAGAAAAATATATGGTCGCACTGATCAACAATTTCTGGATTGCTTTAGGTGCTCCTTTTGTTGGGATTGCAATTGACCGACTCGGACGTAAACCTTTGCTCCTATTCTCATTAGTTCTTTACGCAATTGCAGGGAGTTCAGGATTTTTACTTAGCAACCTGGAGTCAATTTTGCTCGGTCGAGCTTTCTTGGGCATTAGTGTAGCAGGAGTAATGACAATAGCAACCACTTTAATTGCTGACTACTACAGTGGACCTGCACGAGCGCAATTCCTGGGTTTACAAGCAGGATTCATGGGTTTGGGAGGAGTTCTATTTTTGTCTGTGGGTGGCTTTCTAGCCGATGAGAATTGGCGATCGCCATTCTTAATTTACTTGATGGCGCTAGTTTTTATACCTTTTACAGCCGTTTTTATCCCAGAGCCACAACGGAACCAATCCAAAACAGCAACCAATGCTACCAACATACCGCAGCAATTTCCTACCAGTATTGTGGTGTTTACCTACAGTATTGCTTTAATCACACAGATAGTATTCTACCTGATTCCAACCCAGCTGCCGTTTTATTTAAAGCAAATTGCTAATGCAAGTCCTTCTCAAAGTGGTTTGGCGATCGCTCTATTAACCCTATTTTCAGCGATTAGCTCTATCCTTTATCGGCAATTCAAAGCTCGTTTAGGGTTTACTGCTATTTACGGTATTGCTTTTGTTAATATGGCGCTTGGTTATGGATTGATCAGTTGGGCAATTAACTATACTGTAGTTTTGATAGGGTTAGCGATCGCGGGCTTAGGATTAGGGCTACTCATGCCTAATATGAATCTTTGCTTAACTTCTGTGACTCCTGACGCTTTTCGAGGCAGGGTTGTGAGTGGTATCACTACATTTTTCTTTCTAGGACAATTTCTCTCACCTCTGCTGAGTCAACCTCTGAGTTATTCGGTAGGTCTTGGTGCAACCTACGGTCTAGCTGCCGGATTAATGCTAATCTTAACCGGAGCGATCTTAGTCGTATTTTGGCGCTGGCGGTAATATCGAGTATGGCGCAATTTAGATTTCTTCGACAAGCGTTTTTCTTTTTTCAGTTCATCAATTGCAATTGGATAAGCAGTATCGTTATTCTAGCCCTTTTGTCACCTGATCACGACAAGGGCTTTCATGTTCTTTTAATTTGTTTGATAAATACTTATGAGTTAGCATTACAAAGGCGTACAACAACGATTTAAAAGTATATCTTTTGCGTAAAAACTCTCCTGTTTTGTCAGACTTGCATTCTACGCTTTGCTTGCATGTATCTCAGTTTTTTTTAATAGAAAATCTGTGAAGTTGTGACTAATCAAGATAATAACGAACTTGCTGTTGTTAAAGGGGCTATTCCCAAAACTCTTAAGCTTCAGTTCAAAGTTCTTTGCGTAAAAAAAGAATTACAAATGAGTGCCGTGCTGGAAGATTTGATCAGACAATGGATACAAACAGGTGCACCTATTCCTGAAGTTTATGATGATTTGCTTAACGAAGAATCTGAGGATGTTAAGGGATATATCCCAAAATCATTAAAGCTGAGGTTCAAAATTATTTGTACACATAAACGACTCAAAATACGCTTTGTTCTGTATGCACTCATTCAGGAGTGGGTAGAGACAGCTTTACAACAATCAAGATGTAAAATGTAAGCATTAAAGTCCCCGCACATTGGAAATCTGAGGCTATACACATCAAGTCCACATATGTGGATGAATTGTAGTGTGCATAGATTCTCTAATTGGAGTCAACAGGCGATCGCAAATCATTTGTCTTTTGCCTGATTTTGTCGAACGGTAAGCCCCTCCACCTCTATATCCGCCTCTATACGATAACTATTAAAGTTCCAAACTAAAGGTATTGTTCAAAAAACCGGATGCAACATTCTATTTACCACAGGCGCAATAATTTCCCAAAAAGCAAGGAGGAGTAGACAAGCGGACACTTGAGCTCTTTTTTCAGGCTTTCAACATAGAATTTGATAAAACTTGCTATACAAATTCAGATCCATCCCAGCGCCAAGATTGGGGAGAAGCACTTTGTGTATCGGTTTTTTATGGACGTACAGAAGAAATTACTACCTTCAATACCTTCGCCAAATTTATGAACTGGTAGAACAAGGATCGGCAGGGTGGATG
>NZ_JCACKS010000051.1:0-14431 GCF_059505505.1 Pelatocladus sp.
TTTTTTATTTTTCTTGGCTACCCCTGTTTATTGAGCCGATACATCAGGATCATCCACAACAACTTTCAGGTTATTAGGAATTTCTATCAAGCGGGAAAAAGCAAGAATTTGTTCAATATCAATGGCTGCATCCACCGGAGAGCGATTTTGCTTTGTTTGTAACTTTTCGCGTAATTCTAATAAAATCTCTCGACAAGTTACAGATTCTATCTGCCCATTTCTTGCAAGTTCTAAACAACGATAGGGACTACCTCGCCAACCTAAACCTGAAAAGAGCGTATTTGTATCGAAAACAACTACATAAGAGATCATTGCTTTTCGTGCAAGATATCGTCTATAAATTCTTCTCGCTCTTGTTCAGTCATAATATCCCAGTTGAGTCCGCATTTTGTACTTAAAGAGCGCATCTGTAATTCTCCTTGATCAAGCCTATTTTGCCACCAAGTATCTTGCTCTGCTTTGATAGCTTGCAATATCATACGCTGCTCTGGAATTGCTAGTTGCTTGACCAGTGTTATGACTTGCTCAGTATTGAGATGAAGGGTTGCCATCTTTAGTAGCACCTCTGTTGAGATTTCAGGTATTTTAACTCAGTTAATTTTATGCTGTAACGATGAAAATTGCGATGTCTTGCCGTATCACTCACTCCACCTGCTGCCCATTTTAATTGTAAATCCCTAATTCTATAAATGTTCCCGAAAATATTGTTGATATAACTGACAGCGTGGGACTAATTTATCGCCAACTCTCTTAACCAATCCCATACTGTATAACTGATATGCTTGCATTGTTTCTATACAGACTGGTTCTGTTGCTGTAACTACTTGAATAAATGCCTTGGCTAGGCTGGGGTTTACTTGAAAAATATGCAAAAATCGCCGTAAATGTTCTTCATAAATTCCAGCATTTGTTGGGGAAGTTTGTAATAATTCTTCCAAAGTTACATCCCCAACTGCGAGGTGATAAAGTGCCAGTCTAATTAAATATGGATGCCCTCCAAACATAGACATTAATTGCTGTATTTGGGTTGGATTGTAATCAAGTTTATGACGATGGGCTAAGTCTTCTATTTGTTCTGAGGCAAACTCCGTCAATTCAACTACTAAACCAACATTAAATGGTGATTGATTGATATCCAATGACCAATAATTTTCAGTGGAATGTACTACAGCTAATCGTAATTTTTCCCAAGTTTCTACAGTTTTAGCTTCTTCATGCCAACTACGTAACATGGCAAAAAAACCTTGATAAATTTCTGGATATTGAAAAACTATATCTACTTCATCTAATGCTAAAACTAAATTATTATTGATTTGATTCAGAATATTATCTTCAAAATATGTGGTGCAATTAATAATGCTACCCCTATACTCGTCCCAAGATTCGTTGAATGAAGCAGGTAGTTTTAATTTGCAACTAGCATAAGCACAAAACCAGCGTAAAAATTTATCCAAATTACTAAAAACGGTTGCTTCTGCTTGCGACAAATTTAAACGTACTGTATGATAACCTCTCTGATTTGAATGAGCAATAATTCTATCAAGCAGAGATGTTTTACCCATTTGTTTTGGAGCTTTAATCCGAATTAAAGAACCTGCCTGGAGAATTATTTCATAACAACGTTCTTCTATTGGCGTTCGCGTAGCGTCTCCTGTGGAAAATCGCTGGATGTAAAATGCAGAATTCAGTGGCACTAAACCTTCTGGGTATTCTGGCACAAATTCATTTTTAATGGTACTGTAACTATCATGATGCACTTCTGCTGGCAGAATATTCATCTTTCTAAAGTCAGAACGCTCGATAGCTGCGTGGAAATTCGTTTTACTAACTTCTTCCCCTAATGCTTCTGAAAGTAACTTCCACAATTTGAAACCTACATCCTGCCGCAGATATTTGGCTGCATAACCTTCATTACTCGCAATTTCATCATAACTTAGTCCTTGCCATGACCCTTTAAGGATCATTATTTCTACATCTTTTAAGTGTCTGTTGATTTTGTTAAAGACAACTGCATCTAAAATTTCTAACCCTTCTTCCCAGTTCATTCTTCATCCTGAATAGATATATAGGATTCCTATTTGAGTTTTAAAAAAATCCGTACATTTGAAGACCGGCAAAATCAAAAGTACTATGTTTAATAAACCACTAAAACATCCATTTCAAAGTAAATCTGCGATCGCGATTACTTATTTATGCTGGTTTACCATTGTTTTCTCTTGCTTTCTCTTACACTTGTACGCACAACCGTATTTTCTCATGTAGAGGAATAAATAAGTTCAACAATATAGGGGTCTGATTAACCGCAGTCTGTTCCTACACTATCATTCAGAGACTTCCAGGGTATCGGCCGAGATATTTGCAAGTGCGATACATTGTAAAGTTTAATTTATTTCTTGGCAGGATGAAAGTTGGTGCAAGATATGAATGCTCAAACTAAAACAACCAGAGGAAGCAATAAATCATCTTTTGTTTGTCCAATCCCCAAAAAGCGTCCATCTTCTGAATAAACTCGCAATATTTGTGAAGAATAATCAGCAAAAGCAATCTTCTGACCTTGACACCATTTTTGATCTGCTGGTGCGCTTAAACTGACACAAGGTAAATGCTGCAAAGCTGTATCGGGGGGAAGGGGTTGAAAAGTTCCAGCTTGTAGTTGTGTTTCTAATTCGGTAAATGTCAAGCTATTTTCTAGTATAAAACCACTGCTCGCGGTGCGTTGCAAAGCCGCGAGAGTACCACCAGTTTCTAGTACTGTACCCAAATCACGAGCGATCGCTCTAATATATGTTCCCGTACCACAGGCGATCGCCACATCTATTTCTGGAAATTCCCCTTCTCGCCAGTCTAAAATCTCTATTTTGAAAACTTCTACTGTTCGCACTGGTGCTTCAACTATTTCACCCTTGCGTGCTAATTCGTATAAACGCTTTCCCTCAACTTGTATGGCGCTATAACTCGGTGGAATTTGCTCGATTTTGCCTTGAAATTGTTGGATTGCAGTTTCTACTGTTTTTAAAGTTAAATTTGTAACTGGTTGTTCTGTAATTATTTCTCCTTGCAAATCATCAGTTGTGGTACGCACACCCAGCCTAATTGTTGCTCGATAAGCTTTTCCACCAGAAAGATATTGTAATAAACGTGTGGCTTTACCCAGTGCAATTGGTAACACACCTGTTGCTGCTGGGTCGAGAGTACCAGCATGTCCGACTCGCTTGAGACGCAAATATTTTCGCGTCTTCGCTACGCAGTCGTGAGAAGTCCAACCAAATGGTTTGTTGAGATTGAGGAAACCAAACACAATAATAGGGGATCGGGGATCACAAATGAATCAGTTAACAGTTAACAGTTACCAGTTTAATTTGATAACTGATAACTGATTATCTAGCCCATTGTTGCAAAATATAAGCGTAAAAAGCTTCTTTATCAACTTTATCCATAGCGTAAATTTTCCGACCTCCAGAAACTATTTTTGTACGTCCTTGGCTGAGACCGGAAGTAACAATTTCGGTTTCCCATTCCCGGAGTTGGTATAATTCGGGGTGAGCTAAATAAGCTGTTGCTAGTACGTCCCAAAAATAATAATCCTGGGGAATAACGAGTGCATAACATTGTCCCGCTAAATCTGAAATTGGATAGTGGCGTTGTTGTCCCATTTTTCGGACGATTTCAGATGTCACAGGTAGATTGTTAGTTAAATCTAAAGGACACATAATAATTTCAATTTGGGTTCGCCATACCCGTGCTGCGGAAACTGCGTCCCAATAGACATTCCATTCTGCGGAACCATCTTGTCCTGGTTCCCAATTTTTTTCCACATTACCAGGGACATTTAGCGCACCTCCCATCCAGACAATTTTCTGAATTTTTGCTTCAATATCTGGTGCTTTGTCTAATGCTGTTGCGATCGTTGTTAGGGGGCCAGTTACCATTAGCGTCACGGGTTCTGGTGCTGCTTGCAACACTTTCACCATAAAATCCTGACCAGGTTCTGGGACTAGAGGTGTAATAATGCGATCGCTTTGATTGAGAATTGGGAAATGGTCTACTACAAAAGAATCACGACGATAAAGATAGGGAAAAGGATTTATACCACGTACAGTACTTTCTGCAACTCTAATATGAGAATCCCCCATCAAATCCAGGATTTTACGTGTAGCACTAACAGCAGGTTGAATATAGCAATCAGCAGGAGTGACAACCACACCAAGAAGTTGGATATGATCCATAGTCATCAGTAGCATAGTTGCTAAGTAGTCATCTACACCACCATCGTGATCCATTAATACAAGTTGTTTAGACATAACAGGAGAAATAAAAAAATGGATGAGTTTATGAAAGCTGCTATTGACGAAGCAAAACAAGGTAGACAAGAAGGTGGGATTCCCATTGGTTCTGTGCTTGTCAAAGATGGGAAAATTGTCGGTAGAGGACATAACAAGCGCGTCCAAGACAATGATCCTGTCACCCACGCCGAAATTGATTGTCTTCGCAACGCTGGTAGAATTGGCAGCTACAGAGGTACAACACTCTATTCAACCTTAATGCCGTGCTATTTGTGTGCTGGTGCAGTCGTACAATTTGGTATAAAAAAAGTTATAGCCGCAGAATCTAAAACTTTTCCTGGCGCTAAAGAATTTATGGTATCCCGTGGCGTCGAAGTCGTTGATTTAGACTTAGAAGAATGCGGAAAAATGATGAGTGAATTTATTCAAACAAATCCAGAACTATGGAACGAAGATATTGGTAAATAATTCAATTATCAATTACTTAAGTTCATTTAATTCATCATCACAAAAATCTCTCCGCGTCTGCCATTCTCCGTGTCCCCGCGTCAAGCTTCGCGAAAATATTACATTTAAAATCCTATGGCTTCACCACCCCAGTTGCTAACTGATCCATTTCTGCAACTCCCAACTCCAAATTCAGTAAGAGTTGTGTGGTTTACCGAATTTGCTGGTAAGAAACATCTAGTTTTCTACGGTGAAAATTTAGCGACAAAAGTTTTAGCCAAAACAACTAAACTTAGTCGCACTCGTGAAGACCAACAATCAAAAGTAGGAAATCAAACCCAAGATGGACAAGTTTATCAACATCCCGTTCTACGCCATATTTGGAGACACGAAGCTGAGGTAACAGGTTTAATTCCCAACACCAAAATTGCTTATCAAGTTACGAGTGTGCGGGAAGATAACCAAAGTGTGAGTAGTGATGTGTTTAGCCTTGCGCCTACTCCTGTACCCAACACACCACTCAAAATTCTCCTCACCTCAGATCACCAAATCAAGCCCATGGTAGCTGCAAATTTACAAAAAGTTGTAGAAACAATTGGACAACCAGATGCAGTTTGGTTTGCTGGTGATTTAGCAAATATTCCCGATCGCGCCAGTGAATGGTTTGATGATCATCGCGGTGGTGCATTTTTCCCCTGTTTACAAGGTCGTGCTAATTATCAACTAGAACATGATGGTATAAAAACAAGGTACACTGGCGGAGAAATTATTCAACATGCACCCATGTTTACTTGCATTGGTAATCACGAAATCATGGGAAGGTATGGGAAAACAGGTAGCTTAAACGAAGAATTTGACAACACTATTCCCCATACAGTAGCCCTCAAATTATATGGGGAAAAATCCCTCAAAGAAAATTCTTTTAATACCGATACTTACGAAGAAATTTTTACTTTACCTGATAGAAAAACTTACTACGCAACCAGTTTTGGTGATGTGCGTTTAGTAGTGCTTTATGCTACTAACATGTGGCGCTACATTACTAATGAAGGTAAGTATAAAGGAAAATACGGCGAACCAGAACTAGAATTAAATAATCCTGAAAATTGGGGTTATGGACAGCACATCTACGAACCAATAGCTAAAGGAAGCGAACAATACAACTGGTTAGTGCAAGAACTCAACAAACCTGAGTTTAAACAAGCCAAATATAAAGTTGTGATGCTGCATCATCCACCTCATACTTTAGGCGATAATATTGTCCCTGCCTATACTAATCCTGTAGAGATCATTGAACGGGATGAAACTGGTAACATTCAGGCAGTGCGTTATGAGTATCCCAAACAAGCAGATTATATTATTCGCGATGTGCTGCCATTATTAGAAGCAGCCGAAGTGCAGTTAGTATTTTTTGGTCATTCCCATTTATGGAATCGGTTTTGCAGTCCATCGGGGATGCACTTTTTAGAAACTTCTAATGTTGGCAATTCTTACGGCGCTGCGTACAGTGATATTACACGCAAAAATTTACCACCTTGGGAAAGTCAAGATTATGTGCCAAGTGGCGATCCCTGGGGATTAGAACCAGTCACACCTAAAATTGCACCGATATTAGCTGAAAATGGTCAACCGATGCCCTATATTAGCAGTAACGAAATTACTGTTTTTAGTATCTTTGATACAGCTACGGGTACGGTTAGCAGCTATCGTTTTGATACCCGCAAGCCAGATTCAGAGGTAATTAAGTTTGATGAGTTTAGATTAGAAAAATTTGGATACAAATTAGACCTCTTGCAAAATTATTTTGTGGTATGATTAAGAGTTTTCTTCAAAATGCACATCAAAATCTATACAGAGAACTTTTATTACTTTATTGGTATTTCTGATTGAAATGGAACGCAAATTTTAAAAACTTTCTATCATACCATGAATTATTTTTGCAAGAGGTCTATTATAGGTGTGCAGAGACGTAGCAATGCTACGTCTCTATTTAGCCCTCTTGTGTCACTCTCCGAAAACTTTTGCAATTTCTGAATTCTAGAGCTTTTATATACGAAGCGTTCACGTAGTGTGCCGTATGGCGTATCGCAAGACTTTTTTCTATTTCTAATATTATCAGGTTTATATTACAATACGCTTGGTGTTAAGCCCACAATCCTTTGTAGCAGACGCGAAATTCCCTGCGGGATCTTGCTACGCGTCTCTACAGACCAATAATTTGAAAAGATTCAAACCAAGCAAAATTTAGATGCCCAACGGTTATAAAATCAATAAACATATGCATAATAATAATAGCCATTACTGCTCTATATCTCCATACTAACCACATCCAAACAAGGGACATTATAGAAAGAAATACAGGCATTATGATAATGGCAGGTTCATGAGATGGAAGGACTTTTATCCAAAATAAAGCATGGATAATTCCTGAAAACATAGCATAACTAATGTATCCAAGTGTAAAAATTAATTTATTGTTTGATGACGAGATTATTTTTCCTATATAGCAACCTAAGAAAAACCAAAAAATAAACATAAATTGTTCTAAAATTCCGTTAAAAACAGAAAATACTATGAGGTCTATAATCTCGTAGTTTCCTGTTTCGTATTTGCGTGTAAATGAAATATAAGCTCCTGATGCCGCGAGAGTTACTATCCATCCCAATAATAAAGAGACTTTATAGCCTTTTTCTTTGTCAGGCGATTCAAAACTAGGATTGAGCAATGAATAGATATATTTCCTATTCGTAATTATTAACATCATTGCTATAAAACAGAATAGCCAATAAATACAAATACTTGTTTTAATTACCATATCTTTAGAAATAATCCCTTCATCATCTCTCAACAATCTTATGATGAGGACAATGCTGACGACGACTAATGATCATTTTTACACCCTCTTTGGGAAACATAGAAATAAATAGTCCAAATTTCCCTAGTTCTAAGTCAACATCAAATAATGGTGCTACTTCAAAAGTAAATCTGCGAAGTAACACAGCTAAAGCAACTTTCATTTCATACATAGCGAAATGTTCTCCCAGGCATTTTCTGGCACCATCACCAAATGTCAGTGGCTCAAAGATATCAACTTTTTTAGTTTTAATATCTTTGTCAGTAGAAAACAAATTTTTCATGGGACAAAACTTTTGTGATGCTTCTTTGACAGTAGGATTTGCATCATGTGCTTTTTGGACTTTATTAAAATAACGTTCGGGACAGAAGTTTTCTGGAGACTGCCCAAAATACTCGGAATTCAAATGCAACGGTATAAGAGAAATTCCTACAACTTGCCTCTGAGGAATTGACCAACCTTCTAAAATATCTTCATTCACACTAACGCGCTGTAATCCTGCCATTGGGGGACACAGACGCAGGGATTCTTTGATTACGCAATCGAGATATTCAAGTTCGTGTAATCCATTTTCCGTTAATTTTCCTTGGGAGCGCTCCATAACTGTGTCTACTTCTGCTTGAGCGCGAAAAAATGAAGGGGAATCTTTAGCTAGTAGATATAAAGAGAGAGACACACTTGTGGCAACAGTTTCATGTCCATTAATGATAATAGCAAGCAAATTATCTCGCACTTCTTTATCTGTTAAAGGTGATATATTATCTTCTACGAGATCAGTCGCTTTGACCAACAAATCCAGTAAATTATATTCACAATCATTTGATTTTTGGTTGATATTTTTTCTATGATTAATTAACTCCTCCATAAAAATATCCACAGTATTAAATGCTATTTGAAGTTTACGGTTCGATGAGAAAGGAAGATATTTCCACCACTTAGTAAATTGATGTACAGGTTTAGTGCTTTGATTAACAATATACTGGAGATTTTTCAGTAACTCATCGGCCTTTCCTTCCAGTGCTGCAAAATCATAATCTATAGCAGCTTTACCCACAATATCCAGAAACAAAGACAGTAGTTCTGGATAGATGTTAAGTTCTACTTTTTCCGAACCTAAATCAATGTAGTTATCCCATTTTGTAGCAAGTTTTTCTGAATAGTAAAGAAATATGTCGTGAAATCCGGTAATACGCTTTTTAGAAAATACTTCATTCATCAACAGACGGTGATGTTTCCAATCATCCCCACTGTTGGTTAGTACACTGCTGCCAAAAAGACGCTGAATCACAGAATTAGGTGGAAACTTTTTGTAATTTTTCTGATGAGTAACCAAAATCTGGTGAGCCATACGATAGTTACTAATAGATATCTGTTGACGCCATAACCAGAAAATTTGCACAATTTCACCAAAATCTTGATGAAAAAAATTATAGGCTTTTAAACGATTTTTTGAACTGTAAATGTCAACAAGATTACCTACTAATATTCTGGGAAACTTTCCTGGAACAGCTTTTCCATCTAAATGATGAACTTGGCTGCGTGAAAGAAACACTAATCGAAAATACCACAGATGTATCAAGAAAAATGCTGTAACAATTATGCTTAGTATAAGCGTAAATGGTAGTAACATTATATGACGCTCTCTGGTCTAAGGTTAAAAACTTATGATTGCTAGGAAATACCGTCGTCTAATTATCTTATTGATTTCAGCCCTATTTGGATTATTTTCTACTTTAAACCTTCCAGTTTGGTCGAATTCCAAATCAAATCAGGCGCTACAACTAGCGCAGCAAGGACAACAAAGCTATAACATCGGCAATTTTGATCAAGCAATTGAGCTTTGGCAAGCAGCAGCTCAAGCTTACCAGCAAATGGGCGACAAAGAAGGCATGACAAAGAGCCTGATTAATCAATCTCAAGCCTTGCAAGAATTAGGATTGTATCCCAAAGCTTGTAAAACTCTACTCCAAGTCTTTGCTGTTGCTAACCCCACATGTAACCCAGCCCAGATAGATAAGTTTCTCACGAATATTGCCCAACAGCAAAATTCTCTTTCACTCATCCAAGCTACTGGTTTACGTAGTCTTGGTGAAGTTCTCCGCAGACAAGGGTTGTTAGAACAGTCCCAGAAAGTTTTGCAATTGAGTTTGACAGCGCTAGATAAATCACCTCAATCAAGTGCTGTGTTGTTAAGTTTGGCTAACACCGAACGGACTTTAGGAAACCAAATACGCGATCGCTGGGATTATGAACAAATCACAGCGATCATTGATCAAAAATCTCAAGACGCAGCCTTAGCACCTTATCAAAATGCTTTTCAATACTATACACAAGCAGCAGCCGTAACATCAGCTCCAGCAATTGTCAAAACTCAAGCACAATTGAATCACTACAAACTGTTGCTAGAAAATCAAGCTTGGTGGCGAGAACAAACAAATCGCCGCATTGTTTCTTGGTCGAAATTTGATGAGTCTAAGTTAATCACACGCGCCAAAGATTTTTTGTCTAAATTGGAATTAAAACTAAGTCAGGATATGCAAAGTTTGCAAAGTCAAATTGAGTCTTCCTTGGCTACTATTCCTCCATCTCGTGCAACTATTTATGCTCAAATTTACTTTGCTGACACTTTGATCAATACAGAACAAGCAAATAAAGCCAAACCTATTTTAGATACAGCACTCAAACAAGCACAGACTTTAAAAGATCAACGTGCAGAAGCTTATGTTGTAGGCTATTTGGGGAAATTTTATCAGCAACAAAAAAACTTAAGTGAAGCGATCGCCCTGACTCAACAAGCTTTAATCTTATCTCAATCACAAAATCATACAGGTGATGCAAGAGAAATCACGTATCTTTGGCAATCACAGTTAGGGAATTTGCTGCAACAAAAAGGAGAAAACAAAAGAGCGATCGCAGCTTATACAGCAGCATATAATACTCTCCAATCCCTACGTACTGATTTAAATGCTAATAATCGCGATGTGCAGTTTAATTTTGTTCAAGAGGTCAAACCAGTTTATACAGAACTAGCAAATTTACTCTTAAAATCAAAACTGAGTGAAAGTGAATTGAGTTCTTTAGTAATTTCAAATCCCAATATTAACCAATCAAAGTATGAGCAAACCCAACCAAAAAACCGCTTAGAATTTGCTCGTCGGGTGATCGAATCTTGGCAATTAGCAGAACTTGATAATTTCTTTCAAGATCCCTGTTCTCAAGAAACAGATGTTGCAGTTCAGATAGATGATATCGATTCTCAAGCAGCTCTTATCTATCCAATTAGTTTTCCAGATCGCTTAGAAATTATCCTTTCCTTACCAGGGAAAAATCTACAACAAGTAACAATTCCTGTTAGTGAAGATCAACTTAATAACACACTAGATCAGCTTTATGATTACTTAGATAACGTTACTATCAATAATTCTGCTCGGAATATTCTATCCACTTCTAACCCAGATCCAGAAGAATTAAAAACAAATATTCAAGCAATTTTACCAATATTCGGACAGCTTTATAATTGGTTAATTCAACCTTTAGAACCACAGTTAAATGCCAAGCAAATTAATAACTTAGTATTTGTACTAAATGGAAGATTGCAAAGAGTGCCAATGGCAGCTTTATATAATGGTCAAGAATATTTGATTGAGAAATACGGCATTGCTCTAGTGCCAAGTTTACAACTAATTGATACCAAATTCCTCAAGCGAAAAAACATCAAAGTCTTAGCTGCTGGTGTCAGTAAACAAATTCAAATCCAAGGAGAAATTTTCCCAGCATTAGTAAATGTGCCAAGAGAATTAGATGAAATCAAGCAAGCTTTCCCCACTTCTCAAAAACTTCTCAACCAAGAATTTACTACTACAACAATTAAAAAAGAACTAAAATCTAATTTTCCTGTTGTTCACCTTGCAACTCACGGATTATTTAGTTCTAATCCTCAAAAGAATTTTATTATTACAGGGGATGGTAAAAGTATCAGTATTAATGAGTTGAGTACTTTGTTAAAAGAGCAAGAAAATAATTTAGAATTATTGGTGTTAAGTGCTTGTGAAACTGCTACTGGTGATGAAAGAGCGATGTTAGGTTTAGCAGGAACAGCTGTTCGTTCTGGCGCGCGCAGTACTCTTGCGACTCTGTGGCCTGTCAGTGATGCTTCCACAGCTCAACTCATGGGTGAATTTTATCAAGAATTGAAAAAACCAGGAGTGCAAAAATTAACTGCTTTGAGAACAGCGCAATTATCACAGTTGGAATCTATTCGCAGTCAGCCTTTATTTAAGCAATTGAAGTCTTTACCACCTCATCCTTATTTTTGGGCTTCTTACGTTTTAGTCGGAAATTGGCAATAAATTCTTGTCAACTAATTATTTTGTCAAGTTTGAATTTACGGTTTGTAGTAAGCAATGCACGTACTTAAAAAATAAGGACTTAAGTCCTTACTACGAACCATAAATCATGAATTTAAAAATTTAGTGTTGCATAATAGAGAAATTAAATGGATATGCTGAAGTGTTCAACTCGTATTTATGCAAAGCCAGATAACCCAGTTTTTCAATCAATACCTTTCAGAAATTCTCCTTCGTAGTGGGGAACACTTGATACTAGTTGCGATCGCAATGACAATTGCAATCTCTATTGGTATTCCTTTAGGTATTCTCATCACTCGCCAACCTAAACTCAGTCAACCGATTCTCAATATTGCTAATGCTATTCAAACTATTCCCAGTTTAGCTATTTTTGGCTTCCTGATTTCTGTGCCATTTATAGGAGGAATCGGCCCAACTCCTGCGATTGTTGCTTTGATTCTTTACGCTTTACTTCCCCTGATTCGCAATACCTACATTGGTATTACCAACGTTGATCCAGCAATTCGAGAAGCGGGAAAGGGAATGGGAATGACGGATAGACAATTGTTGTTTCAGGTAGAAATTCCCCTTGCTTTAGGTGTAATTTTAGCCGGAGTCAGAGTCGCCACGGTAATTTCTGTGGGAATTGCTACTATTGCTGCGGCGATTGGTGGTGGTGGTTTAGGAGTATTTATTTTTCGAGGGATTTCCACAGTTAATAATGAGCTAATTTTAGCAGGAGCCATACCCGCCGCTTTCATTGCATTAGCAGCAGATTTCATCTTAGGATGGTTAGAAAAGCAACTGGTACAGCAAAGAGAAAAAACGGTAAAGATTAACCGCAAATTTGCTATTGCTTTGAGTATATTAACATTACTGATTGCAGGATCAATTGCCTTCGCTTATCAACAAATACCGCCAACAATTGTGATTGGCTCAAAAAATTTCACTGAAC
Organism: Pelatocladus sp.; assembly: GCF_059505505.1. NCBI lineage: Bacteria > Bacillati > Cyanobacteriota > Cyanophyceae > Nostocales > Hapalosiphonaceae > Pelatocladus > Pelatocladus sp. Next base: position 12,886 of record NZ_JCACKS010000051.1, read on the forward strand.
AGGTTATTTTAGGAGAATTACTGGCTCAACAAATTGAATCCCAGACTAAATTAAAGATTGATAGACGCTTTAACTTAGGTGGGACTTTTATTTGTCATGAAGCTGTGAAAGCAGGGCAAATTGCTGGTTATGTGGAATATACAGGAACGAGTTTTACATCTATTTTGAAACAGAAACCTATCAGTAATCCCCAGGTTGTGTATGAGAAAGTTAAACAAGATTACGATCAGAAATTTCAATTAGAACTCATGCAGCCTTTGGGATTTAACAATACTTATGCCATGATTATCCGGGGTGAAGAGGCTAAACGTTTGCAGATAAAAACTATTTCAGAAGCAGCTAAATATACTCCTCAATGGCAAGCAGCATTTGGGTATGAATTTATCGTCCGAGAAGATGGCTATCCTGGTTTAGCCAAGACTTATGGTTTAAATTTTCCTAATCCTCCTCAACAAATGGAGTTAGGATTAATGTATAAATCTTTAGCAGAAAATAAAGTAGATATAATAGCAGCAAATTCTACAGATGGCTTGATTCCTATCTTAAATTTAGTTATTTTAGAAGACGATAAGAAATATTTTCCACCTTATGAAGCTGTCCCTGTTTTCAATCAAGAAATTCTGAAAAAATATCCAGAATTAGGTCAAGCTATTAATCAATTAGCTGGATTAATTTCCACTGAAGAAATACAAAGAATGAATTATCAAGTAGATAATCAATCTCGTCCTGTTGCAGAAGTTGTGCGTGAGTTTATCAAGTCTAAACCTGAATTAATATCCCAATCTAAAAGACAATGATAATTCCCCTAACCCCCGTTTCCAAGGATGAAATTTCACTCTGAGAAACAGGGATTAAGCGAGATATATGAGATGAGGAATTAACATAACTTCGATGATATCGAACTGTTAGCGCGGAGATGTTCTTCCCAAGGGCATTGCAGACGTTTTCCAGTTATCTCCGAGGCTCCTGAACAAGTACAATTGCCAATCAGAAACCTCTTCGTAACTAAGGTAGTGTGTATCGACAGAACTCGTCCAAAAATTCCCGCGAATAGTGGGATCTTCAAAGCGGAGCAACCCCAACTTCTGGAGGTTTTGCTCTTGTGGGGTTCCCGGAATAGGAATGATGGAGTAGGGCGTAACGAAAAAGTTGAGGGAGGGATTGATGACTTTAAGTTCTTGCTTCAGTTCGCTGATCGCTTCTTCTAGATAAAGGAAACTATCACGATTATCATCAGGTAGTCCAATGATAAAACCATAAGAAATAGTTGGTACACCAGCACGCACAATAGCTCGCAGCATATCACAATGCTGTTGCCACGGCAGCAACTTTCTATAAGACTGACGACCGACAAACGGGCGTTCCGCAGGAATATATGCCATGAAGCAACCTGTTTTGCCGTCCCAACCCCACATAGCTTCTACTAACTCCTCATCTGGAAGCAAATCTTCTGGATTGCGTTCTCGTCCACGTCCTTTGGTAGCTTTTTTCCTGTCCGTTCGCTTATTTTGCCATTGCGATAGGTAATTATGTCTTACATAGCTTA